>JAICPX010000702.1 GCA_025929635.1 Chitinophagaceae bacterium | reverse complement strand
TTAGGCTGGAAGATGCATTGGCTGAATACAAGAAGAGGGTGGCGGGAGTATAGTTAAAAGTTAAAAGTGAAAGTGAAAGTGAAAGTGAAAGTCAAAAGGCTATGGATCATCGACTATGGACCATGGTTTTTAAAGATATTACCGTTGGAGCCTAACCAAACCATCTGGTGTATCACTTGGTGTTCGTTGAATTGTTTGCTGTGAAGTTCTCGATTTTGATGATCAACGGGTACCAAGCTGATATTCCGGATGGAAGTGGTGAGTTGTTGGCGAATCAATTTTCTTATTGTTTATTAGCCCGAATTCTGCTTAGGGTTTCTGCAGTTATACCTAGGTATGAAGCGAGGTATTTCAAAGGAACTCGCTGTTGAATACCTGGATATTGAAGCAAAAGGTCATTATATCGTTGGTCGGCAGAATCAAGTAGAAAGGAGGCTTCTCTCATCTCTTTGCGTATGAACATATACTCCATGTTCAATCTCCCTAATTTCTGAAGGCTTGGGTATTTATCAAAAAGGCGGTAGAGTTCATCACGGCCGATCGTATAAAGCTTAACCTTCTCCATGGCCACTATATTGAACCGTGATGGGCGTTGCATACTGAAGCTGGCGTAAGAACCACAAAAAGAATTCTCAAAATTAAAGTCCTTAGTAACTTCATCACCATCCTTCAGAAAGTACAATCGCACGAATCCGTTGACAATGAATCCCAGCTGCCTGCATATTTCTCCCTGGTTAAGAAAATGATCCTTCCTTCTCAGCTCCTTAACATGAATAACTTTCTCGGTATCATCCCATGCGCCTTTGTCTAAAGGCACTTGCTTTTCAAAAAAAAGTCTTAATTCATCGCCCATAAAAAAGTGAGCATTGTAATTTTCTGAAATTCTTGATGTACGTCAAGAATTAGGAATTGCGTGATAGGTTCCTTTGTATCCATCAAATAAACAAAAATATGGTTGCAATTAAAACAATCCGCCTGGTCCATCTGCTGTCTTATGTGCTTGTTACGTCGCAGGTACTATTCTACCTATTCATATTGTCAGATAGCCTGAAAGTAGTTTCACTTGGAAATTTTTTTGAACTGCGAAAGATAATCGACTCGATGATGGCAGGTCGATTTAAGTTCATGTATTATTCATGCCTTTCGTTCAGCATATTTGTGGTCGTGATGGCGGCAAAGGAACCTACCTCCGCTTTTTTTATTTCTTCCCTTGCGGCATTGTTATTCCTATCGGTAGATCTTTTTATCACCGTAAAAGGCAGTCTCCCGCTCAATGCATTGTCTCATACTTATCCATCAGGAAGCGACGACACAGATTGGGAAAGCGTAAGGTCTCAATGGCTTAGTCTTATGAAGTATAGGGGCATGGCGATTATCTTAGGGATGATTGCCTTGCTCTGGGGATTGGTGTTTGGCAGGAACTAAAGACAATTGCCAGCTATTATCTCAAATAAGGTCTGTTTGTAAACGGCGAAAACTCCCATGGTATTGAGAGGAAAATAATGATGAGTCCGA
>JAICPX010000213.1 GCA_025929635.1 Chitinophagaceae bacterium | reverse complement strand
TGTTTTTGTAAAACCCAATAATGGGGGCAGTAGTATCGGGATGAGTAAAGTGTATGATGCCAGGGATTTAGACGCTGCAATTCAAAAAGCATTTAAGGAAGATGACCAGGTGCTTGTTGAGCAAATGATAAAGGGAAGAGAATTCACAGTTGGTGTGTTCAGGACAAAAGGGAACATCATTGTGTTGCCGGTGACAGAAGTGATCAGTAAGAAAGATTTTTTTGATTATGAAGCAAAGTATGAAGGTGCATCGACGGAAGTGACTCCCGCCGAGATTGATGAAGTTTCGGCTGAGAAGATAAGGGATGCTGCAAAAAAGATCTATGCGGTGTTCAATTGCCGCGGGGTGGTGAGGATCGATTTTATATTAGAAGAAAGCTCCGGGCAGCCATATATGCTCGAGATAAATACAATACCTGGCCAAAGCGAAGCCAGTATAGTACCACAGCAGGTGAAAGCAATGGGATGGAGCCTGAAAGAGTTTTATACAAAGCTCGTGGAGGAATGTTTTAATTGATAAATAGAGATTATAGATCCAAGAATTATTAAAATGCCAGTATTTGACTTTGTTACAAAAAGATCACTTTGGATAAACATGCTTATTGCATTTGTCCTGGTGGTGCTTTTCTTATTTTTACTTTCCACGTGCCTTGGGCCGCTCACACGCCATGGTAAAAACAAAACCGTTCCTAATGTGATCGGCAAACCCTTTGAAGAAGCAAGAAAGATCCTTGACAAAAGTGGTTTTGATGTGGAAGTATCCGATTCAATTTATAGCGATACAATTCCAAAAGGTTCGGTCTTGCGACAGGTGCCGGATGGAAATTCAATTGTCAAGATCAGCCGGACGGTTTATATAACGATCAACAGGCATGTGCCACCCGTGGTTGAAATGCCCAATCTTATTGATTTTAGTTTTCGCAATGCAGAACTTTCTTTGAAAAATATGGGATTAAAAGTAGGGGATACATCCTATATCGAAGACTTTGCCAGAAATACGGTGAGAGAACAACGTTATCACCGGGGTGAAAAAATTCTTCCAGGTGCCAAAATACCACAGGGAACGATGATCGATCTCGTGTTGGCAAATGGGGGAGGCACGGTAACGTTTACGGTGCCGAATTTAGTAGGGATGACTTTTGGAAGTGCCAAAAAACTTATCGAATCGAATGGATTAAGTTTTCTTTCAGTGATACCGGAAGGATTAATTGAGGACACGTTAAATGCGTATGTCGTAAGACAGGATCCACGAAGGGTGGGAGAGGATGGCAGGAGAGTAACCATAAAGTCCGGGCAGACCATGAATGTATGGTTAAGTGCGACAAGACCCCTTATTGATTCCAATTTGATCCAAAGCACACCTGAACAATAAAACAGTTTATTATGGAAAATATTTCTGTCGAGGAAGTAAAGCGGCGAATGGATGCCGGTGAAAAAGTAAATCTCGTCGATGTAAGGGAGCCCTATGAGAATGCAGATTTTAATATTGGCGGCACACTTCTTCCATTGGGGCAAATTCAATCCATGCAGATCGATGATATAGAAGACCTAAAAGAACAGGAAGTGATCCTTTATTGCCGGAGTGGTAATCGAAGCGGGCAAGCCGCGATGTTTTTAGATGCGATGGGGTTTAAGAATACCAAGAACCTGGTAGGCGGGATGCTGGCCTGGGAGGATAAGTTTGGGAGGTAGAGGAAGTGTCGGCAGTGTTCAGTCGATCGTCGATAGTCTCCAGTTATTAAGAGATCATTTATAAGAAAAGCTGGTTTTCTGCGTTAGCCGGGAAACCAGCTTTTATGTTACCAGTGCACGCTACCTTCAAATACCTGTTATCAGTTCTGGCAATAATCATAGTTTTTAATTCTTGTTCGTATGAATCTGAAAAAAACTTAGCCGTCATAAGAACTTTGGAGGAAAGCCTTGATAATTCTAACAGGCTTCTGACTGTGTCTACCTCGGAGTATATAACTTCATTAAGCGCTAAATTAGACTACATGCGCACTCATGAGAGAGCTAAGGTTTGGATTGCGAAAGCGCGGTCGGTAGAATCCATGTCAAAGGAAATTAATGATTACATCCAAAAAATTAAATCGGAATTACTGGAGAAAGGTCTAAGTAAATTTCTGAGTCAAAATGAAGATCGCATTTATGATAGTTTGAAAAATTATGAAAAAAAAGTCTTAGCAGTAGATGAAAGGATTTACAAGCAATTTTCTAAATCCTTAGTTGTTGTTTCTTCGATATTGGATACAGTGGGTAAAAACGGGAGTGATCCATTCAAGACTTTTTTTGATAATGCGAGCGCATACTCATCGAAAGCACTATTGACTCAGTTACAGAATAATATTAAGGTTATGGAAAACAAAGTCATAATATTTTGTCATGAGCAAGTGGGCTCTTCGGGCGGACCCTGCACTTTCATTTCTGCAATAACCGTACAAAGTAGCTCGATTGTTCAGCCTGGCGAAAGGATAGAGATACATTCCGGAGTTGGTGAATTTAATACCTATTATAAGCCAGAAGTATTTGTTTATGGAAAACCCGTCCCTGTTGATGTCTATGGCATGGCAACATGTAGATTAAGAGCCCCTGCTAAGCATGGCAAATACTATGTCCCTGTGACAGTAAAATATACAGACCAGGATGGGCGACGGCAAAATGTTTCAAGAGAAATCGAATACACAGTCGCCAACATCGAAAAACAATAGTTCAAACCAATGGCTCTGAACTATTGACTATCGACTAAAGGCTATTGACTGAAAAGCTATCGACTTAAAACTTAAGATTCACTCCCACCATAAAGTTCCTTCCTGCCATGGGAAAATAATAATTCTCCGTTGTTAAACTGCCTGCATAATAATAACTGAATGTATAGCCATTTGGCTCATACAGTTTATCAAAAAGATTATTTGCCTGTAGGATAATGTTCAATTCTTTCAACCATTTTCTGCTGATAGTATAAATGAGTCTTGCATCCTGGGTATAATACGCATTCAGCTTGCGAGAATCGTTTTGTGTATTATCCAAATATTGTTTGCCAACATATTTGCTGATAAAACTCAGCTCTGCATTTTTTACCGGGATAAAACTGATCGTTGCTGCACCAACAATATTTGGGGAGAAGGCAATATCGCTCGAGCTATATTGGTTTGTTATTTGGCCTCCATTATCATAATCATCGATGTACTCAGTAAAATCTTCAACTTTATTTCTGCTAACTGATAAATTCGCTCCAGCTCTTAACCATGATGTGATCTCAGTGGTAGCAACCACTTCAACACCCGCGCGATAACTTTTCGGAATATTTGTTCTGGTATAAGCGCCAACATCATTGATCTTACCAGTCAATACGAGTTGATCTTTGTAGCCCATATAATAAGCTGTAAATCCTATATTAATATTATTTGTTCTCTTTTCGAACCCCAATTCGAAGTCGTCTAACTTTTCAGGCTTTGGCTGTTGGGTTGATCCCGCTTCAAAATCATCACGATTGGGTTCTTTTTGCCCGCGACTGTAGGAGAGATAACCGGACCAGGGGTTTTTCTGAAAACTCAAGCCCAATTTCGGATTGAAGAAACTGTACTTGCTGTTGATGGTAAGATCAGGGTTATACCTGAATCCATAAATATTGTAATTCACCCTGCGGTATTGGAGATCATAAAATACAGAAAACACTGAACCGATCTTTGTTTGTTGTTTCAGATATACGCTAAGATCATTCTTATCAGCATCAAGATCATACCAGCGGGCCGGCAATGCTAAACCCTTTTGCGCCCACAGAACATCGCCATAATGATTTCCCTTATACCGGTT
This sequence comes from Chitinophagaceae bacterium, assembly GCA_025929635.1. Lineage (GTDB taxonomy): Bacteria > Bacteroidota > Bacteroidia > Chitinophagales > Chitinophagaceae > VBAS01. The sequence continues at coordinate 3,769 of JAICPX010000213.1, read as the reverse complement.
CCAACCGCCACCAAGAGTAAATTGAGAAATATTGTCCTTATAATGAAAAGAAAAAATACTCCCGTAAAAATCATTGTCAAGCCAAAGCTGTCTGACAAGATCTGAATTAGTGATCACATCATTTCCATAAACCGGTGCAGGCAATCCATAATCAGCATAAGCTTGATCAGCCCTGTATTGTTCATAATAACCTTTGCCCTTAATATAAAATAAACCAGTATTGAATTTTATCCTGCTGGTGACTTGCTGGTTATAAAATAGTTGGTAATGATCCTGTTTATAATTATCAGTTTCATTATCGTAAGGTTCGCCAGGTCTTTCCATTCCTGCGTAATTAATAGTCCGGTTTGTTTTGAGATCAGCTTCACTTACGCCGTACCATGCCTGGTAAGTTTTTTCTTTACCGGAAAACATGTTAAAGCGGATCGAATTGTTTTTGCCTAAATAAGCGGTAGAAAAATAAAAAGATGTAAGATCGCTTTTGGCCCGGTCAACATATCCATCACTGCTGATCTTTGATAAACGAAGATCAGTTGTGAAATGATCGCTTACCAAGCCGCTTCCAACCTTTACTGTGTTCTTCCATGTATTGAATGATCCGTAACTATTGTTCAGTTCGAAATAAGGTTTCAGGTTTGGTTCATTGGTACTGATATTAATACTTGCTCCGAATGCCCCGGCTCCATTTGATGAAGTGCCGACACCCCGCTGTACCTGTATGCTGCTAACGGATGAAGAAAAATCAGGAAGATCGACGAAAAAGGTTCCCTGGCTTTCCGCATCATTAAATGGAACTCCATTCAGGGTCACGTTAATTCTTGATGCATCGGTACCCCGGATACGAATGCCGGTGTAACCGACACCATTGCCCGCATCAGAATTGACAACAACCGACGGAGTCTGATTTAAGATAAATGGCAGGTCTTGTCCAAGGTTTAGCTTTTCAATCTCTTTTTTGGAAAGATTCGTTTTGGTAAACGGTGAGTTTTCACCAGCCCGGATGGCTTTTATTTCTACCGGCTCAAGCAAGAGAAAACTGTCTCTTTTTGTACTGTCTTTCGATTGACTAAAGACGTCGCCGCATATAATAGCAGCAACGATCAAAATGGCAATCCTCTTCATTTTTTAAGTTTTTAGGTTAAACCACTTCGTTGATTGCCAGTATTACAAGAGGGTTTGTGCAAATAATCCTGTAATCTTTTAATTCACAGCCGTGGTCAAAAATGAGAGGGAATGCTTACAGGAATGAAAGGAGTTTAGCACCTTCCCTGCGCAGGCATTACCCTGATCAGGTTCTACGGGTTTAATCTCAGCCTCGTCTTTACGAGACACCCCGGGAATCTGAAATTCTGTGGCAAAGTTAAGGGTAAAATTATTTTGAAAACGCTGTAACCTTTCTACCCTTCCTTTCGTATCACATTAAAATCATTATTTATGAAGAAAGCTTTCCTATCGATCCTGTTGCTTTCGGGCCTGGTTATTACCTCCTTCGCCCAAAAAACGATAAATGATGCCAATGCCCAGAAAAGAACCGTTTCCACCTTTCACGGAATTGATGTGGCTACGGGCATTGAGCTCACACTTACAAAAGGAACTACCGAAGAGGTTGCCGTTAGCGCATCTGAAACAGAATTTCGTGATAAAATAGTTACCGAGGTTGTGAATGGCATTTTGAAGATTCATTACGAGACAAAGACCGGAGCTATCAATCGCAAGAATGAGAACAAAAACCTGAGAGCCTACGTGTCGTATAAATCACTTGATCATCTTACCGTCACCACCGGTGCCGAAGTAAACATTGAGGGTGTTCTCGAAGCAACCACGCTTGATATGAAAGCAAATACCGGGGGTGTGGTAGATGGTGAAGTGAATATCGGTACATTGACCGTAGGTCAGAATACGGGTTCAAAAATAACCCTCAGCGGGAAGGTAGATAAGCTGGACGCCGAAGGAAGCACCGGTAGCAAATTCATGGGAGAAAATCTGAATGCCAATACGTGCAGTGTGGAAATGGGCACGGGTGCAGGCATTTATATTTCAGTGGATAAAGAATTAAATGTAAAAGCCAATACGGGAGGTTATGTGAAATACAAGGGCAATGCAGGAATCCGTGAAGTAAAAACAAATACGGGTGGAACTGTTTCTAAAATCTAAAAAGTATAGCCATGCAAAAATTATTTAGCTTATTAGTTTTATCAGGATTGATGATCACGGCATCAGCTCAAAAAACGATCAATGATGCAAACGCGGAAAAAAGAAATGTATCAGGTTTTCATGCAATCGAGGTTTCAGGGGGCATTGATCTTTATTTAAGCCAGGGTGAAGAAGCAGTAGCGGTGAGTGCAGCTAAAACCGATTACCGGGATAAGATAATTACAGAAGTAAAGAATGGTGTTCTAAAGATCTGGGTTGACTGGAAAAATGGTGTAAAGCTCAACTGGGATAATCGCAAGCTGAAAGCTTATGTATCAGTAAAAAGTTTGGATGGTTTAAAAGCTTCCGGTGGTTCTGACGTTGATGTGGACGGGACGATAAAAACCACGAAGCTGGATATGGATATTTCCGGCGGCTCCGATTTTAAGGGTAACATTGAGTCTGACGAATTGAAAATTGAAGCAAGTGGCGGGAGTGATGTTTCAGTTTCCGGAAAGGCAACAAAACTTAACATCGACGTAAGTGGTGGCAGTGATTTTAGCGGGTATGATCTCGCTTCGGATATTTGTAACGTTGAGGCAAGCGGTGGCAGTGACGTGCGGGTAACAGTAAATAAAGAACTTTCCGCAGATGCAAGTGGTGGAAGTGATGTTTATTATAAAGGCAGTGGATTGATCAGGGATCTTAAAACCAGCGGCAGCAGTATTAAAAAAGTAAGCAAATAATTATGAAAAAGATATCGTTCTTATTGATGTCAATATTGCTAAGTGCAACCTTGTTGGCACAAAAAACAATCAATGATCCTAATGCTGAAAAAAGAGATCACAAAGATTTTCATGCAATAAAAGTTTCCAATGCATTTGATGTCTATATCAGCCAGGGAAATGAAGATGCGGTGGCGATCAGCGCATCAAGTACCGAATACAAGCAAAAGATCATTACCGAAGTAAAGAATGGTGTATTGATCATTCGCTTTGATGACGATAAAAAATTCTGGAAAGGATGGAACAGCAGCAAGCATAAATTGAAAGCCTATATCTCAATTAAAAAGATCGACGCGTTGAGCGTGAGCGGTGCATGCAACGTATATTTTGAAGAGGGGCTTTCGGCAGAAGGACTGTCTGTCGATCTGTCCGGCGCAAGTGATATGAAAGGAAAGATTGAAGCAAAAACATTGAAAGTTGATATTAGTGGCGCATCCAGTGCTACTATTTCGGGTAATGCGGCTACGCTGGCTGTTGAAGCAAGCGGCGCCAGTGATTTCAAAGGGTTTGACCTGGCTACCAATTTTTGTGATGCAAAAGCATCCGGTGCTTCTTCAGTAAATATTACAGTGAATAAGGAATTGAATGCAGATGCAAGCGGGGCAAGCAGCGTAAGATTTAAAGGCGAAGGATTGATCCGCGACATCAAAACCAGCGGCGCAAGTAACGTCACTCGCAAGTCATAACATAAAGGGTAAAAAAGGAAAAGCATTCGTGTCAACGAATGCTTTTTTCTTTTGGATAGTTAGGGGTCAACCCATACCTTTGCGCTCCACATCGCGAAGTAGAGCAGCGGTAGCTCGTCGGGCTCATAACCCGAAGGTCGGGAGTTCGATCCTCCCCTTCGCAAC
>JAICPX010000276.1 GCA_025929635.1 Chitinophagaceae bacterium | reverse complement strand
GCTCAAGCCACTTGCTATTCGTGCGGCCGTTAGCAATGGTTTCCGGGCTCCTTCAATGCACCAAAGATATTTTAGCGCGATTAGTACAGTGTTCATCCAAACATCGCAGGGACTTCAGCCATTTCAACAGGGAACATTCCGCAATAACAGTCTCGTGGCTGCAGCATTTGGAATTCCAAGCCTTGACGCTGAAAAATCAACTAACTACAGCGTAGGTTTAACAAGCAGGCTGATCAAAAACAAACTGGCAATAACAATTGATGGATACCTGATCGATATTGATGATCGTATTGTATTGAGTTCATCTTTCAGAAGGTTCAATGCCCCCGAGGCAAATGCGGTAAATACTATCCTGAATCAATATCCCGATCTTGGTGATGTTAGCTCTGTAATATTTTTTACCAATGCTATTGATACAAGAACAAAGGGAATTGATGCGATCATTTCTTTCACTGACAAATTGGGTGCGGGAACCCTGGCCATAACGAGTGCTGTTAATATAAATAAGACTGAAGTTCGTGGTGATGCGAGGGTAAGTACAATTACCGATGCAACATTACAGGCCCGTTTATTTGCCCGGGATGAAAGAGGGCGTTATGAAGAAGCGCAGCCAAGACATAAAATATCTGTCAATCTTAATTACCGGATCGGTAAATGGACATTTAATACACGAAGCACAAGTTTTGGAAAAGTAGCAACCAGGGACCCTGGTAACCCTGCATTGGATGAATTCTTTAGCGAGAAAATGGTCACTGATGCAAGCATGAGTTATAAGTTGAAAAATTTTGCCAACATAACCATCGGTGCAAATAACATCGGTAATGTCTATCCTGATAAGTTGAAAAATTTTGGAAATACCGGTGAAGGTCGTTTTGTGTACAGCCGTAATGCTACTCAATTCGGCTTCAATGGCGGCTATTATTACGCCTCTTTGGTTTTAGAATTGCATAACCTGAAGTTTAATACTAAAGAAAAAATATCGGGGGCAGCGCCCACGGTGCCGATGATGGAAGTGCAGCAGTAAGCAAGTCATTAGTCTTTAGTCGATAGTCAAAAGTCTCCCGGTTCCGGGAGACTTTTGATTTAAATAATTAATTGCATTCTCTTTCATAAATTGCCTTTTCAAATTTTAATTCATGTTCAAAAAGTATTTGCTGGGAATTGTTTTATTCATTTTTACTTCTGCACAGGCACAAGTCAAGTCTCCGGACGATTATTTGGGATATAAAATTGGCACCCGTTATACACCACACTGGAAAATTGTAAATTATTTTCAGCATGTTGCTGCAAGTGCTTCTGCAAATGTGAAATTGGAACAATATGGACAAACTAACGAGGGCAGACCTTTGTTGCTTTCTTTTATTTCTTCTGCCGAGAATATCGGCCGGCTTGAGCAAATAAGAATGAACAATTTAAGACTCGCCAATCTTTCCAAAGACAGGGTAGCGGCGATTGAAGAGGGAGCGCCGGCTCTTGTTTGGTTAAGTTATAATGTGCATGGTAACGAAACTTCATCTTCTGAAGCCGCTTTGATGACGATCTGGGCCTTGGTTGACCCATCAAATACAAAAACAAAAGAATGGCTGAAGAATACAATCGTGATTATTGATCCCTGCATTAATCCTGATGGCAGGGACAGGTATGTGAACTGGTTTAATTCAATTGTCGGTGAAAAGATGAATCCATCATTGAATGCAAGAGAACACCGTGAACCCTGGCCTGGTGGCAGAACCAATCACTACAATTTTGATCTGAATCGTGACTGGGCATGGCAGACACAGGTAGAAAGCCAACAAAGAATGAAAATGTACAATCGGTGGATGCCTCATGTCCACGTGGATTTTCATGAACAGGGATTTAATAATCCTTATTATTTCGCACCGGCAGCCCAACCTTTTCACGAAGTGATCACGCAATGGCAAAGAGATTTCCAGGTCACGATCGGTAAGAATCATGCAAAGTATTTTGATGCGAATGGTTGGTTATACTTTACTAAAGAAGTGTTTGATCTCTTATACCCCAGTTATGGTGATACCTACCCGATCTACAACGGCGCTGTTGGCATGACCTATGAACAGGGGGGCCATTCACTTGCAGGGTTGGGGGTAATAACCGATGAAGGTGATACGCTTACTCTTCATGACCGCGCTATTCATCATTATACTACCGGCCTGAGTACAATTGAAATTTCGTCATTGAATGCATCAAGACTGGTTAAAGAGTTTAGAAAATTCTTTAATGATGCGGTGGGCAATGGTGTTGGTGAATACAAAACATATCTGGTAAAAAATGGTGCAGCAGACAGGGAAAGAGTGAATGCATTAATATCATTACTTGACAAGAACGGCATCGAATATGAATTTGCCGGTGGCAATTCAAGAGGAACATTTAATGGGTACAATTACTTTTCTGCAAAAGATGAATCATTCACTATTGAAGCTAGCGACCTGCTGATCCATTCCCGGCAACCGCGTTCAGCCATGGTGAAAGTTTTATTTGAACCAACAAGCAAATTGGTTGATTCCAATACCTATGATATTACTGCATGGTCATTGCCTTATGTGTACGGGCTGAGAACGTATGGTTCAAAAATAAAACTCCAGTCTTCTGCGGGTGCAGGACCAACCGCTGTTGTAAATAATGTTTCCGATGCATATGGATACGTGATTCGCTGGCAGGGGGTACAAAGTGTAAAAGCATTGACCGAATTGTTACAGCAAGGTGTAAAGGTCCGTTTTTCGGAAACTCCTTTTGAAACAGGTAACCAGCAATTTGATCGTGGTTCATTGATCATTATTAAAAAGGGGAATGAAAGATTTGGTAACTCGCTGGCCTCAGTAATAAACCGGGTTTGTAATGCGAATAATGTAAAAGCAAATGTGATCACAACCGGCTTTGTTGACAAAGGCTTTGATTTTGGCAGTAGCAAGATCCATTATTTAAAGCCGCCACGTATGGCTTTGTTCACAGGGGAAGGTGTCAGTGCAAATGCTGCGGGAGAGATCTGGCATTTCTTTGATCACCAGATCGATTACCCGGTTACCTTGATCAATGCTAATGATTTTGGAAGGATCAGCTGGAGTGATTATGATGTTATCATCATGCCATCTGGCAATTATAGATTTCTGAGCGAGAAGACCTCTGCCGATCAATTAAAGGATTGGGTGAATAAAGGAGGAAGGTTGGTTGCATTGGAAACTGCAGTGGGCCAATTGGCCAGGACCGATTGGGCGATCAAATCAAAAAAAACTGATGACACACCAAGTAAAGATCCGTATGCCAATTTGGAAGTCTATGAAGAAAGGGAACGGGAGTTTTTAAAAACAAATATCCCGGGTTCGATTTTTAAGGTACAGCTTGACAATACTCACCCACTGGCATTTGGTTATCCGGGCTATTATTACACATTGAAACAGGATGATGCATTGTATGACTTTATTAAGGCAGGCGGTTGGAATGTTGGCGTATTAAAGAAAGACAGCCAGGTTTCAGGTTTTGTGGGCTCATCGCTAAAAGATAAAATAAATGATGCCCTGATCTTTGGCGTACAGGATATGGGGGGAGGAAAAATTGTTTATCTCGCAGACAACGTTATGTTTCGCAGTTTTTGGGAAAACGGAAAGCTGATGTTCTGCAATGCCGTATTTATGGTTGGTCAGTGATGATAATGTATTAAAATAGAGTTAATAAAAACAGGACCTTGTTATGTACGAGGTCTTTTTTATAATCGGCTTAGTCACTTTGCAAACAAGACTTATATTCGCTGAATAAATTTGCTGCATGCGAAAGCTTTATTTCTTTTCTCTTTTACTCCTTTTCTCTTTTAACCTCTTGGCTCAAACACCACAAAGCTGGACATCCGCTGATATTTACCTGGCCATTAAAAAACTGAATGTCTTAGGATCGGTCTTGTATGTTGCTGCCCATCCGGATGATGAAAATACGCGACTGATCGCTTACTTATCAAAGGATAAACTGTATCGGACCGGTTACTTGTCGGTGACGAGGGGGGATGGTGGTCAAAATCTAATTGGCGATGAACAGGGGATCGATCTTGGCCTGATCAGGACACAGGAACTGCTGGCCGCAAGGAGAATTGATGGCGGTGAACAGTTTTTTACCCGTGCCTATGATTTTGGATATTCAAAAAATCCTGAAGAGACTTTTACCAAGTGGGATAGAGAAAAAATATTAAGTGATGTGGTTTGGGTGATAAGAAAATTTCAACCTGATATTGTTATTACGAGATTCCCTTCAAGCGGTGAGGGTGGCCACGGACATCATACCGCCTCAGCGATTTTGGCAAATGATGCATTTTCCGCAGCGGCAGATCCAACACGTTTTGCCGGTCAGTTGAAATATGTTCAGCCCTGGCAGGTCAAAAGAGTTTTATGGAACACCTTCAACTTCGGTGGAAACAATACGCAAAGGGATGATCAATTTAAATTGGATGTTGGTGGTTATAGTCCATTATTAGGTAGAAGTTATGGTGAGATAGCAGCGGAAAGTCGCAGTCAGCATAAAAGCCAGGGTTTTGGTGTGCCGGCCGGAAGGGGAGAAGCCATTGAATTTTTTACGGCAACAAAAGGCGATCAGCCAAGAAACGACCTGATGGAAGGCGTGGATATAAGCTGGAAAAAGGTTAATGGGGGCGCAGCAATAGAAAGAATGGTGAATGACATTGCCGCATCATTCGACTTTTTGCATCCCGAGAATGCTGTAAAAGGATTGGTTCAGTTGTATAAAGCTCTCGATGCAATGCCTGCCGGCTATTGGAGGAACAAAAAACTGGATGAGACAAGACAATTGATCGAGCAGTGCAGTGGCTTATGGATGGACGTTTTTACATCAGAGCAGTTCGCAGTGCAAACTGATTCGATCCGTTTCAATTTTCAATTTAATAACCGGTTGGGAGTAAATGCAGTGTTAACTGGGTTTTCTGTTAATGGATATGATTCATCAATGAATTTGCAACTGGCAAAAAACAGGAATATAAATTTTCCCAAAACATTTTATGTTCCTGCATCAAAACCGGTGACGCAGCCCTATTGGTTGGAAAATAAAATGGAGCAGGGGTATTTTAATGTAACCGACCAAACCAGGATCGGTATGCCTGATATCGAACCCGGTTACACAGTAAATATTAAAACCAACATTGAAGGAGAAGATTTTACTTTTTTAAGAAATGTAAAATTCAAATTCACTGACCCGGTAAAAGGAGAGCTTTACTGGCCATTGGTGGTAGTGCCTCCGGTTCTCATCACCCCGGCTGAAGACATTAAGATCATAATGAGCAAAACTGACAGAACAGAGGGTGGTCTTTCCGTAAGAGGGTTAAAAAGAGGTTTCGATGGAAAAGTCGTGGCGTTATCAGAAAAGGATATGAAACCGTTAGCCAATGTTTCTTTTACGACACAACGAATTAAATTTAATACAAAAGGACAGGTATTGGGATTTGATTATATGGCAAAAGACCTCAGGACATCCACCAATGTACAATTCGCAGTAATGGATACAGCAGGTAGTAATTTGATCACATTTGATAAGCATGAAATAAAGTATGATCATATCCCGGCCATAAATTATTTTCACCCCGCAGATGTTACATTGAAAGTCGTCAATGTAGAAACTTACGGTAAGAAGATCGGCTACATTGTCGGTGCCGGGGATAAAGTGCCGGAAGCATTGGAGCAAATGGGTTATGAAGTAAATCGACTGAATCAAAAAGAGCTTTCAAAAAACCCACTGGATAAATTTGATGCGATCCTTGTTGGTGTAAGGGCATACAATACGTTGGATTGGCTGGGTAATTACTATGACAAGCTGATGAAATATGTAGAAGGTGGCGGCAACCTGATCGTTCAATACAATACCAATAATTTCATCAGCAATGTAAGATCAAAGATGGGCCCATATGATTTTACGATCACGAGAAATCGTGTCACCGATGAAAATGCTGAAGTGACTTTCTTAAAACCGGAACATCCCGTCTTGAATTTTCCCAATAAGATAACTCAGGATGACTTTGCCGGTTGGATCCAGGAAAGAAGTATTTATGATGCGGTTGATTCAACAGGTAAGTTTGAAAAGATCCTTTCTATGAGTGATCCGGGAGAGAAGCCTGATGACGGAAGCTTATTGATCGCAAAATACGGACGTGGTTATTTTACCTACACGGGGCTTGTATTTTTCAGAGAATTGCCTGCCGGTGTGCCGGGCGCATATCGTTTGCTGGCAAATTTGATAGCTTTAAACAGGAAAAAAGCGTTTTGATGAACAGGCAGGCAGGTAATTCAAGAAGAGTAATAGCGGTGGT
>JAICPX010000152.1 GCA_025929635.1 Chitinophagaceae bacterium | reverse complement strand
TTTTCCCATCTGTCCAGTAGGTAACGCCGCGATTGTTATTCAGAATAAAATGCATGAATTGATTGTTACGGAACATTGAATCAGGATTAAATTCCCATATCTTTTCTCCTGTCGCCGCATACACCGCATAAAGCTTAAGGGTAGGAGAGGTAAAATACATCACTGAATCTATAATGATCGGGTTGCATTGTATCTGTGAAGATTTTGCTGTATCGGCATCACCCGTATTAAATATCCATGCAGGTTGCAGCTGGTTTACATTGCTGGTATCGATCTGTGATAACGAAGAGTAGTGATTGTTTTCTTTGTTCCCGCCATAGTCTTCCCATGTGTTATACTTTTTCGCAGGCTTTGAACATGAAGTGACCAGGAAAAGAGTAACTACAACAGGCGTCAGTTTCATTTAAAAGTTTTTGATTATTTATTCGCCCCGACAAACCACGCCTCCATTGGACTTTTTACCGGCTCACCAAATTTCTCGATCAGCTTGTTTTTTACCTCCTCTTTAATATTATGAAGAGAAGCGGGAATGCGTTCAATGATCGAAAGATAAACAGGATTACCCTCCACAATTCCTTTTGTGAGATCAGCTGCCGAGGGGCTGACGGCTTCTTTTTTTACCAATTCTGTCCTTACGTTCTTAAAGCCTGCTCTTTGTGTAAAGTCTCTTAATTCACCCGCATCAAACATAGAAAAAGGAATACCGTAAAATACCGGCGGATCATCTCCAAAATGCCTTTCAATTATTTTTCTTCCCTCGTAAATAGCAGGAACGGTTTCTGTCCTGTTCCATGTACTAAAGATGAACCTGCCTCCCGGTTTTAAAACTCTATACGCCTCTTTCAATCCTTTTTCTTTGTCGGGAAAGAACATTACGCCGAATTGAATGACCACAAGATCAAATGAATTGTCATCAAAAGGAAGTTCCAATGCGTCCGCCTGCTGCCACCTGATGCTTTTATCTTTTATGATCCCTTTTGCAATCTCGATCATATCCTGGTTAAGATCAGTTGCCGTCAACGAATCATGCTTTACCGATTTTGCAAGCTGTGCAGTTACACGGCCCGTGCCGCAGGCAATCTCTAATATGTGATCGTATTTTTTATCCTGCAAACGGGAAACAAGATCAAGGGCATAAGGTTCAAATAAAAATGGACCCAGGTATCTTTCATAGTTTGCCGGAATAGTTCCGGCAAATGCCGCTGTATTTTCCATGCATTTGTTTTTTAGCCACGGAATCACGGAGTTTCAATGAGCTGCTCTGTGTTACATTGTGTTCTTTGTGTCTCCGTGTTTTAATTTGAATTTAATCAAGAACTTTCTCCGTTATTTTACCGGATTTTTTATTTTTTAAAATAACTTTTTTAGCGCCATAATGAGTTATTTCTTCTTTCACTAAATAATTGTCACCATCGTACTCTGTCAAATGGCTTTCTTTTGTTACTCCTGTTCTTCCTCTCCAGATATCAAGTTTTACAGGTTCCCATTGTTTTGTTTTTGCTGAACGATAAGCGGCATCCAATACGCAATTCACAACATAACCATCATAAAATGTTTCTTTTGGTGGTTTGTTACTCTCCATTGAATTGAACATATCCATGAACATGTGATTATAGCCAAGCTCGTTCAGCTCATCACCAACGGGGAATAACCAACCGGTATTGCTTTCTGCTTTTTCGGCAACATAATCTGCGCCTTTACCGGTGGTGAACATTTCGAAGCCTGTTCTTAAAAAGCTATTGATCCAGATTGTTCCTTCGGTTCCCATCACTTCATCGCGCAGGTCGAGTCCTCCCCGGAAAGTCCAGCTCACTTCAAACTGGCCGATCGAACCATTCTCATATTTTACCAGTCCGATTGCATGGTCTTCCGCATCGATCGGTTTTACCTGGGTATCTGCCCAACACATAACTTCAACCGGTTTAATATCTTTTCCAATATAGCTTCTTGAAATTTCAACACAATGGCAACCAAGATCAAGAATGCAACCACCACCGGCTTGTTCAAGATCCCAAAACCAATCACTATGCGGGCCGGGATGTGTTTCTCTTGACTTAGCCCAAAGAATTCTTCCCAAGGCGCCATTCTTCACACTTTCCATTGCTTTTAAAAATTTTGGAGTATAAACAAGGTCTTCCAGATAGCCATTGAAGATGCCCGCCTTTTCCACCGCTTCCAGCATCCGTTTTGCTTCTTCACCGTTTCTTCCCAATGGTTTTGTAGTGATCACCGGTTTGTTATGTTTGCAGCAAAGCATCACAGCCGGTTCATGTAAATTATTGGGCAATGAAATACAAACTACGTCAACATTCGGATGCGCGATCGCTTCTTCCATTTTCATTGTCCAGTGTTCACAATTGTAATCCTGTGCGAACTTCTTTGCCGACTCTTCACGCCGGGAATAAATACTTACTACTTTGTCTTTGCTGCGATAACCCTGCAGCGCATCGGCATAAAATCTGCCGATAAATCCTGAACCAAGCATTGCAATTCTTTTCATAGCGCTAATCGATTTTATAGTTTAAATTGTTTAACTTTTTTTCCAAAACAGTCTCGTTTACAGATTCTGATAACATAACCATTACGGCGAAAACCGTTGACTTCTGGTTCTGTTAGAGCCATTCGCATAGCAAGTTAATTTCATGTGAGTGAAGAGCCAAAAGATACGAATGTAAAATGTCTCCTGAAAAAATTTTCAAAGCCAGTATATTGCGGCCAAATTATGAGACCTACAGAAGATACCTACCGGCACAAAGGACTTCGGAAAAAACTTGCCGACGGCATTCGGAAAAAAGGAATAACCGATGAACGTATACTGGAAGCGATCAATAAGATTCCCCGCCATTTTTTCCTCGATTCTGCTTTTGATGATGTAGCTTATGAAGACCGGGCTTTCCCAATAGGTGAGGGGCAGACAATTTCACAGCCTTATACAGTCGCTTATCAAACCCTATTATTACAGGTAAAGCCTTTTGATAAGATATTAGAGATTGGAACCGGTAGTGTTTACCAGGCATGTGTGCTTGCAGAACTGGGTGCGCAGGTTTATACAATTGAGCGGCAAAAAAAATTGTTTGATACAACCAGGGAATTTTCTTTTCTGAAAAAATACCCCAACATAAAATTTTTTTATGGCGATGGCTATGAGGGGCTGCCAACGTATGCGCCGTTTGATAAGATTCTAATTACCGCAGCTGCGCCCGAGATCCCGCCAAAGCTTCTTGAACAATTAAAAGTTGGGGGGATGATGGTATTACCACTTGGCGCCGGTGAAGTACAACAAATGAAAAGGGTAACGAGGTTGGAAAGAGGGGCAGTTAAAGAAGAGGTATTCGATAATTTTTCCTTTGTGCCGATGATAGAAGGAAAGAAATAAGCCGTCTCTTCTGCGTTACCTTACTGTCTTAGTAAACCCAATATTTAATCCAGTGCTCATAATAGGCATCTTGCCTACGCCAATGTTCCCGATAGGAAGCTTTAAATAAGGTTCAAGCCGTAATTCTCCCAGGCTTCCCAATTTGCGAGAGTATCCCATACTAAAATTGACAACAGAAAACCAGTTTTTTGTTTCGTTTTTATAGCTGAGATAATTATGCCCGCCGGGTTGATTGTTCTGCAGATACTCATAATCATAATTCTCGGATCTCATTAAGTAGGAAGACAGACCTGAGGTTGCAAACAGCCGGTGCTTCCCCGGTATGATCGTATACTTCACATTAAGAGGCAATTCATAAAGACGGCTCTTCCCATTCACGGCTATGATCTTTATCCCGCTTGATGGTGCATATCCCGGCGGATTGAAATGGTCACCATTGTCAAAAACTCTTTTTGTATCCCAGAATAGACCGCTCTCTATGCTCCATTTATTATTTAAGGAATAACCAATAATAAATCCCTTTGTCGAACCAGTCTTTGCGGATCGAAAGCCAATTGAACTTAGGTCAACACCTGTTATAATTCCTGTATAGAATCCACTTTCATTCTTAGTCCTGTTATTCGTCTTTGCATATCCGGGTATCGGCTCCAGGTTTAGCAGGTTGTTTTCTTCGTTAAGACCTGTGGCGATCAGAAGATCCTGGTAGCCTGATTTCAAATTGACTGGATCAATATCAAAATTTGGACGGGATATATAATCGCCCGGTATGATTTCTTCGAATTGTTTTTCGTTTGCATATTTCTTAGCCTGTTCTCTTTGTTGGTGCGTAGTAAAACTTCTGGTGACCGCCCGGTCGACTGAACCGCCTGAAGATTTCCCCGGAGGTATATTGTAATCATCGCTTTTAGTTAATTCAATAACAGTCGTCATATTCTCTTTACCTGCTTTTGAGATTTTCTCCGGGTCATCTTCATTGATTTTATTAAGCTGCGGAGAATCGGGTAAAGTTGTTATCGTAGCAGCAGAATTTTTTTTCGTCGATAAGAACAATAAAGATGAAGCCGTTCCAATAATAAAACCTGCGGTCAGCAGCAAAAAAGGCTTACTGATGAGAAACCAGGCTATGAAGCGACGCCTTTCTTTTTTTTGCGGCATCTTTTTGTCAAGGATAGCTTGCATTTCATTCCATAAGCTATCTGCATTTGCAGCGGGCAGCTGCTCAAGCTTCTTTTCTATGACATCATTGCGTGGATGAGGCTTGTTCATGCTCTTTCTTTTGCTTTTAATAAATTGATCAGATATTTACGGGCTTCACTCAAATGCCACCTGCTTGTTCCTTCACTTATTGTCAATAGTTCTCCAATTTCTTTGTGGCTGTATCCTTCGGTTACATACAGGTTAAATACCATCCTGGTGGTTGCCGGTAAATGTTGCAGCATGCATTGTATTTGCTGTGCTGACATTCGTTGTAACGCTTCAGCCTCTATGGGTGGGTCATGCTCTTCTTTCCATTCTACCGATACGCTTTTTTTATTTTGCCTGCGAAGAAAATCAATGGCCGTTCGGATCATAACCGTTCTCATCCATGTGTACATGGATGAAACGTTTGTATCGTATTTATCTATTTGCTGAAATATTTTTAGAAATCCATCCTGCAACACTTCGATGGCATCTTCTTCATTTTTTGCGTAGGATTTACAAAGCACCATCATTGATGAACAGTACTGCCTATATAGCAGCTCTTGCATTCTTCGGTCATTAAGAATGCAACCTTTAACAAGGTCCTGTTCGGATAGGGCACTTTTGGAGAAGGGCATTTGATAAAAATTATCAGGCGGCTTTTAGGTATTGGAGTATCAACGATCAATTATACTGAAGGGTTAAAATTAATATCCTGAATTTAGAATTGCAATAACGGTAAACTACGATATCACTTTATTTTCTGCTCATTTTTGATTTATGGGGTAAGATCTTTCTCTTTTGGTATTTCTACCTGCGGCAGCCCGGATAGTGGCTGCCTGCAGTGAGAAATAAGTTTACATAGAGGGCTAAATCAATATTAGCCAGGGCGGATATAAGATTATTTCCAATTTTCATAGACATCGCTTGTTTCAGCGATGGGTTATTTACGATAACGAGGTTTTCTTAGAAGCCGATTTTAAAAACTCAAGGAATTAACACAATTACATATACGCAGTTTATGTTTCACTCGTTGGAAAACAAACTGAATTCTTAAGACGCATTGACCAACATGCCCAGCATGAGTAGTATTACGACTGAGCAATCTATTTCATAAAAAGTTGAGTCTAACCTTGCAACTCTAATATTAACAATCTAATTTTGAGACTCTATCCTTGGGAACCCGCAATTCATTATCCTTTTTAATACGTAACCTAAAAAAACTAAAGATGTACCTCATCAGTACCTTGAAACAATTTGCTGTTTTGTTCTTATTTATTATAGCGACAGTTTCGTGTAAAAAACAAAGACCAGCACAAGACCCGCCTGACCCAATTGAGCCACCCAGTATTTACGAGTCAATATTAACCTCACATACATTTTCTTTTTGCAATACTGCTTTCACATCAACACTGAAAATTAAAGATGGTACCGATATTGGAACTGTGACTGTCGGTAATGATTCAGTCTATTTGTACTTAACTTATAATCTCACTGGTAGCTGGTACCTGGGAAACGTACATTCATATGCGGGGAGGGAAGCACAACTTCCGCGAAATACAGATGGCAATCCGGTTTATCAACAGTTTCCGGGTAAACAGGATTTAAATTTCTGCGATCTGAGACAATCATTCACTTTTCGGGTAATGTTATCAAATCTTACGTTAGATAATAACGCGCAATGTGCAACCAGTGAGCAATATTATATTGCCATGCGGGCTTCGGTCAGGCAATTCAGCAGTCCTGCAGATTGTGTAGCTGGCACTGAACAGCCAGCATGGGGCGCACCTTATTTAATAAACCCCGGAAGTTCCAATGAATGGGCAACTGCATTTTATTATTGTCGCCAGGCTTGTCCAACGATCTGCGCATATTCGCAGGGTTATTGGTTCAGCAATTCTAATCCCAATGCATCGTGGTGTCAAATTGTAAAATATGGAAACCTGGAAGTGAGCGAGCAGCAAGGTGACTCTCTTTGGCCACCCCAAAACAACTGGGTCAAGAGAGCATTTTTCCAGGGTTCGGCACTGCAACTCAGTATGAACTGTGTTAATACCGGTAGCGCGATTCCGATTTCAATCGTCAATGATTACAACAGGCTTGAAACTTTTCTTTCGGCATTAACTTACGCTGATTTGCAAAATGGAACATTTCCTGTTGGTACTGATACCACGGGAGTCCGGGCATCAAGCAGTAATGTCGGAAGATGGATCTGTAATAATCACTGTACTGCAAACCCGGACACTACAGCTTGTTCCGGATATTAATGAGTTTGAAGTTTGATCCCGATCGTGATCGGGTCTGGAGGTTGCCAGCCTGGTGGCACGTTTGACGGTATTACGCTCCTTGGCTTTGTAAAATTTTTTCAATTTCGACGTGCCCTTTCTTCCTGGCCCATTCAACCGGTGTTGACCATGAGGCGCCTGATCTTGTTGGATCGGCACCCTGGTTTAATAAATATTCAACCATTTCAGTCTGTCCCCACCGGGCCGCCATACCAAGTGGTGTTGATCGGTATTCTTCATCAATGGCATTTATATCTGCACCATGTTTGATCAGTAATTCCGCTTTATCAATAAAACCTCGCTGCGCCATATCATGTAATAATGTAACATGATGCCAGCTCATGGTATTAGGATCCATTCCCTTTTCCATAAGATAAACAGCGCTGTCATAACGTTCGAAATAATAGAACTGCGTCCATTTTAAAAGAATGGGAACTTTGGCACCGTAACTCATTAGCAGTTCCATCATTTCCCGGTTGTTTTCTTTCGCAGCAAACAACAAAATGCCTTCACTCCAGAAATAAGTTTCGTCTTTTGCAAATTCGGGATGTTCACTTAATATTTCCTGCACTCTTTCAAGCTTGTTTTTGTCGACTGCTTTTTCAAACTCCTGTTGTAAGCTTGTTCGTTTATAGTCTATTTTCCCGTTATCACCCGCATATTTTTGTCTTGAAGGATCAGCGGCATATTCATTCAAGAATGTTTCTATCACGTTATATCCTCTGTCATTGGCGATCGTTTGAAGGCTATCAAGAAAGGGGTAGGTTTTATATGCCGGGTCATGTGCACCATTGTCAAGTAAATATTTTACAAGATCAACGTGACCCTCGCGTGTGGCGAAATGAATGGGAGGTGTGTAATTGTATTGCGCATATAACAATTCGGGACAGTCATTGCCGAGTGTTTTCACCGTTTCCAGGTCGCCATTCTTACTCGCAACCAGGATTTCCCAAACTTTTGTTGTGGTAGAAACAACACCGTTTGAGAGTTGCATCGGCAGATCGAATTGAAGTTCGACAGGTTGGAGCATAGCTATTTATTCCTGGTCAAATCTAGCAAACATTTGATCACACAAACTGTTCCAGCAACTCAATTCTCTTTTCTATTGGTGGATGCGTAGCAAATAAATTATCCCATGAAGCAGATTTGTGAGTAGAAGGAGTGGGGTTATTAATAAATAATTGTGCGACGTCACGGTTTTCTACGGCTTCGATGTATGGATCGGAAGAGATCTTCCTTAAAGCACTGGCAAGCGCATAAGGTTTCTTGGTCATTTCTGCTGCACCGGCATCCGCGAGGTATTCTCTTTTCCGGCTGATACCAAATCGTAAGAGAATGGAAATAAAATAAGCTGCTGCTGTCACAACAATTGCTATAAGAATAATAGCGCCACTTCCTTTTCCTTTCTTATTCCCGCGACCGACAAAACGAATACTGCGGAACGCCACTTCAGCAAGAAAAGCAAAGATCCCAACAAAGATGATTGAGATGATCAATACCCTGACATCCCGATTCCGGATATGAGAAAGTTCATGTGCGATAACGCCTTCGAGCTCCTCATCATTCAGCTTATTGATGATTCCCCGGGATAAAGTAATGGAATAGCTTTTTTCATTGATACCGCTGGCAAAAGCATTTAGCGAATCATCTTCAATGATATTGACCATCGGCATCTTCATCCCCCTGGAAATACAAAGATTTTCGACAAGATTGTATACCCTTTTGTTTTCTTTTCGTTCCAAAGGTTTGGCGCCGGTTGCCAACCGGATGAATGCCGCATGCCCGGCCCACGCGATCAAAAACCAGATACCGACGGCAGCGAGAATGAATGGGGCAGCAGACAGGAACATACCATTGTGGTCAATAGAGATCGGATAATTCTCACCGGGGTATTCAGACGCATTGTCCCTTGCAACGAAGTAAATGATAATATAAAAGATCGTCAGCAATAAGACCGGGAATGCGATCAATAAAAGAAGAGAATTGAAATTGTTTCGTTGGATCTGTTGATGAAGCCCGATGTATTTCATTTATAAGAACACGCTTCCAAAATTGGAATTTGGTCCCGATAGCTATCGGGATGTGATTTAGAATTTTATAGTAGGTGGTTCTTCCATTCTTACCCTGCCTTCTGTGCCAAGATCAAACATGATCTCACGTTTGAACCCAAAATTATTTGCAATGAGATTGGAGGGGAAAGTTTCTACTGCATTATTGTACTCGGTAGTGGCGCCATTGAAAAATCTTCTCGATGCAGCGAGCTTATTTTCTATATCGCTTAATTCTTCCTGCAGGTGTAAGAAATTTTGATTGGCTTTAAGATCAGGATACGCTTCTACCTGTATTCTTAATCCTTGCAATGCGGACGTTAGCTGTTGTTCGGCTACAATTTTATCATCAATTGTCTTTGCAGCCATGGCAACAGATCTTGCTTCGGTGATCGCCGTCAATAAACTCCGCTCATGTCCGGCATAACCTTTTACTGTTTCCACCAGTTGGGGCACAAGATCATGCCGCTGCCGAAGTTGTACATCAATGTCAGCAAAAGCATTTTCCCTCCGGTTGCGCAGGCTTACAAGGCGATTATATAAACTGACC
>JAICPX010000368.1 GCA_025929635.1 Chitinophagaceae bacterium | reverse complement strand
TTTATTGTGGCCATGATATTGTTTGCGCGTTCGGCAGATGACGCGGTGAGCTGGTTAAGCCTGCAGCTTAGGATCGAACCCTGGCTTCAGCAGGAACGCAACCCTTTTCTTGCCTTTATATTTGTAATGATGGGAATCATGTTGCGACTGGTGTTATTCCTTTTTTACTTTTCCTTATTTAAATATCTCATCCTGGTCATTGGATCACCTCTCTTCGCATACCTGAGTGAAAAAACAGAGGCGATAATTGAAAACCGGGAATACAAGTTCAACCTGAAGCAATTATTACCGGATGCAAAGCGGGCAATAAGACTTGCCTTTCGCAATGCGGCGTTGCAGACACTCTACATGATCGGGTTGATCTTTCTTTCATTAATTCCGGTTGTTGGCTGGATAACTCCATTGATCGCTGTCATTGTCGAGTGTTATTATTACGGTTTTTCAATGCTGGATTATGGGCTGGCAAGAAACGATTTCACCTTGCAAAAGTCCATTTTTTATTCCACGCGGCACAAAGGTTTATCGCTTGGCAATGGGATCGCTTTTTATTTGCTGCATATAATGATCATATTTGCGCCTGCATTAGCAATTGTTGCTTCAAGCCTAAGCGTTATTAAAGTTAAAACTGATTAGTGTGGAAGCTACGGTATACCTGATACCAAGTTTACTTCATGAAGAAGGATTGCAAACAATCCCATCTTATATAATTGATGCGGTGAAGCGGTGCCAGGTTTTTTTTGCAGAAGAAGAAAGAACTGCCCGTCGTTACCTGAAAAAAATTGCCAAAGAAATTGTGATCGATGAGTATGAATGGTTCCCGATGACAAATGAAACCCCCAACATCGATTCATTCAAAATAAAGATCAGAGAGAAAAAAACAATCGGGATCATCAGCGAAGCAGGTTGCCCCGGCATTGCCGATCCCGGTCAGCAATTAGTTGCCATCGCGCAGCAATTAAATATTGAGATAAAACCATTGGTTGGCCCGAACTCTATTCTACTTGCCTTAATGGCAAGCGGCATGAATGGCCAACAATTCAAATTCAATGGCTATTTGCCGATAAAAGATCATGAAAGAAACAAAGCCATCAGGGAACTCGAAGCCGAATCAGCAAAGAAAAATTGCACGCAGATCTTTATTGAAACTCCTTATCGCAACAACCAACTGATCGACGCATTGCTGAAGAATTGCCTTCCATCAACAAAAATTTGCATGGCAGTTGATCTCACCGGTACAAATGAGTTCATCAAGACAAAACCAGTTAGTGAGTGGAAGAAGAACAAACCAGATATTCATAAACGACCAGCGGTCTTTGTACTTCATGCTTCTTCTTAAACTGTGGTTAAACTTTCCCCAAACGACTGTTCACATACAATTATTAATTCTTAATTATTAATTATTAATTTAAAAAAGTATACTTTTGTGTTCAAACAAAAAACACACTTTTAAAGTGACCAACTTTTTAACACATACCAAGCAGGTTGCCTTTCACGGGCCGGAAGCTACAGCCATTTATGCTGTAGGTTTTGATGTGTTTGCATTCTCTCCACGACCCCGACGTTTGTTCTGACAGGACGAGCCCCTCACCACGGTCCCTGTCAGTGAACTCTACCCTGCATGATTTTTGGATTGGTCATCCTCATCAAATCAATATTTCAAGTTGGACAATCAAAATATAATCATTCGTGTAGCTACTCCTGATGATGTTAAGTATGCTGAAACGATCACCAGTGAAATGGCTGAAAGTGCAAAAGCAAGAGGAACGGGTATTGCCAAACGCAGTCCCGACTACATTGCACAAAAAATGAATTAAGGGAAAGCAGTCATCGCTGTCACCACTGATGGCTCATGGGTGGGGTTTTGCTACATCGAAACCTGGGGTCATGGAGAATATGTGGCAAATAGTGGACTTATTGTTGCCCCTGAATACAGGAAGAGCGGTGTTGCAAAAGCGATCAAGAAAAAAATATTCAATCTCTCCAGGGAAAAATATCCTGATTCTAAGATCTTCGGGTTAACCACCGGTCTTGCCGTGATGAAGATCAACAGTGAATTGGGTTATGAGCCCGTTACGTATTCCGAGCTTACACAAGATGAAGCTTTCTGGGCCGGTTGTAAGAGTTGTGTGAATTATGAAACGCTCATGAGCAAGGAAAGAAAGAATTGTTTTTGCACGGCAATGCTATACGATCCAAAAGATCATTACAAACCTGAAGAGACCAAACAATTCTTCGAAGAGAATAAATCCGGTCTTGAACGATTGCTACAGTTCAAACGATGGAAATTCCTAAAACCATTTTTGAAAAAGAAAGAAGAGAATGGTAATAATGAAGGTGCTAAACCTAAAACTTTTCTCCAATACTTTTTTAATATGTAAGATAATTTTGTAACCGGCAGTATTGCTACTTTTGAACTTTCGTTGCGTCCGCCGCCGGCGGATCATCTACAACAATTCTATTCAACAATAAGAAATGGCAGAAAAAATTGTACTGGGCTTTAGTGGAGGACTTGATACTACTTACTGTGTAAAATATCTCAGCGAAGAAAAAGGCTACGAGGTACACAGCATTATTGTGAATACCGGTGGCTTTACTGATGACGAATTAAGAAAGATCGAAGCACATGCTTATAAGCTTGGGGTAAAGACCCACACTACCGTAAATGCAGTAAAAGGATACTATGACCGTATCATCAAATATCTCATTTTCGGAAACTGTTTAAAGAACAATACATATCCTCTTTCCGTTTCTGCCGAAAGATTGAGCCAGGCATTACATATTGCTGAACACGTAAAAAAGTTAGACGCAAAAGCCGTCGCACATGGCAGTACCGGTGCAGGCAACGACCAGGTAAGGTTTGACATGATATTTCATATCATGATACCGGGTGTGCAGATCATCACGCCGATCCGGGATCTGAAGCTAAGCAGGGAAAAAGAGATCGCTTACCTCAAAAGCAAGGGAGTTGAGATGAATTTTGAAAAAGCAATGTATTCTATAAACAAAGGGTTGTGGGGTACAAGTGTCGGAGGCAAAGAGACGCTTAACAGTAAAGACATGTTGCCTGAAGAAGCATGGCCAACACAAGTCAGCAAGTCCGGAAGCCAGGAAGTCCGGTTGAGTTTTATTAAGGGAGAATTGTTTGGAGTCGATGATAAACAATTTACTCATCCATCAGAAGCCATTCAATATTTGCAATCAATTGCCGGGCCTTATGGGATCGGGAGAGATATTCATGTTGGTGATACGATCATCGGTATTAAAGGCCGTGTGGGATTTGAAGCCGCGGCGCCAATGATCATTCTCAAATCACATCATGCCCTGGAAAAACATGTGTTGACCAAATGGCAACTGCAATGGAAGGATACGCTGGCACAATTTTATGGCAACTGGCTGCATGAAGGACAAATTCTTGACCCGGTCATGAGAGATATTGAAGCGTTTTTAGAAAATAGCCAGCAGCATGTAACAGGTAATGTGTTTGCTCAGCTCATGCCATATCGTTTCCAGGTGACCGGTATCGAAAGCAAGTATGATCTCATGAGCAGCAAGTTTGGAAAGTATGGGGAAATGAATACCGGTTTCTCAGGAGAAGATGTGAGGGGATTTAGTAAGATATTCGGAAATCAAACCAGGATCTGGGAGGCCGTAAATAAGGACAATAATCAATAATTAATAATCAATAATTACTTATTACTAATTATTGATTATTACAAAAGATGAAGATGGCTATAAAAGTAGGAATTATCGGAGGAGCAGGGTATACGGGTGGTGAATTAATTCGTTTATTGATCCACCATCCGGATATAACTGTTTCTTTTATTCATAGCCGCAGCCATGCAGGTAAGGCTGTTGATACTGTTCACCAGGATCTACTGGGAGAAACGGATCTGAAATTTTCCAATGAATTGAGTAATGATATTGATGTATTATTTCTTTGCCTGGGTCACGGTGAATCAAAACAGTTCTTATCAGCGAATAAAATTGCTGATAGGATCAAAGTAATCGACCTGGCAAATGATTTTCGCTTAACCAGCAACCAGCAACTGGGCACCAGGAATTTTGTTTACGGATTACCTGAATTGAACCGGGACAAGATCAAAAAAGCAAATAGCGTAGCTAATCCGGGTTGCTTTGCCACAACAATTCAATTAGGCTTATTACCGTTGGCAAGAGCCGGCTTGTTGAAAGAAGTTTATACGACGGGTATCACCGGCAGCACAGGCGCTGGTCAAAGCCTGAGCGGAACTTCTCATTTTAGCTGGAGATCAAATAATATCCAGGCGTATAAAACACTAACGCATCAGCATCTTGGAGAAATCGGCGAATCATTGACCCAATTACAGCCATCGAACGTTATCCATGTAAACTTTGTACCATGGCGTGGTGATTTTACAAGAGGAATTTTTATCAGCTCACAGATCCATACTGAAGAGGCGTTTGAAGAACTTAATGGTCTCTACAAAGATTTTTATGCTGGTCACCCGTTTACTCTTATTACAAATGAACCCGTCTTTCTAAAACAAGTGGTCAATACCAATAAATGTGTTATACAACTTGAAAAAGTTGGCAGCATATTGGTTGTTCATTCTGTCGCTGATAACTTATTAAAAGGTGCAAGCGGACAGGCTGTACAAAATATGAACCTGATGTTTGGCTTAAGTGAAACAGCAGGATTAAACCTAAAAGCAAACTATTTTTAAAAATGCCATGGAATCATGAAAAGAGATCCCTGAATTCCGTGTCTCCGTGGCAAAAAATCAAAATTGAATGAACTTATTCGACGTATACCCGATTAACGATATCTCCATCACCAGGGCAAAAGGGTCCTATGTATGGGATGAAACCGGACAGCAATACCTTGATATGTACGGAGGGCACGCCGTGATCTCTATCGGCCATACACACCCGCACTACGTGGAAAGGATCACCGGCCAG
>JAICPX010000463.1 GCA_025929635.1 Chitinophagaceae bacterium | reverse complement strand
GAATCTGCAACTTAAAAACCCGGTAGGACTGGGCGCGGGCTTTGATAAGAACGCAAAATATTTAAGAGAACTTGAAGCATTAGGATTTGGCTTTGTAGAGATAGGAACGGTAACTCCTTTACCACAGCCGGGCAATGATAAACCACGGCTTTTTCGTTTGCCAAAAGATAAAGCACTCATCAATCGGATGGGGTTTAATAATGATGGGGTGAAAGTAGTTGCTGAAAGGCTGCAGAAATGGAAGTCAGAAGTCCGAAGTCGGAAGTCGGACCTCCGACCTCCGGGTTCAGACCTCGTTATTGGTGGCAACATAGGCAAGAACAAAACTACCCCGAATGAGGATGCCTGGAAAGATTATGAGATCTGTTTTAAAGAGCTCCACCCGCATGTTGATTACTTTGTAGTAAATGTTAGTTCTCCCAATACACCGGGGTTGCGGGAATTACAGGAAAAAGAACCATTGAGAAAGATCCTTCGGCATTTGCAAATGATAAATAATGGCAAAGCCGTTGCAAAGCCGATATTACTAAAGATATCTCCGGACCTGAGTACAGAACAATTGAATGATGTGATCGACCTGGCATTCGAAATAAAACTGGACGGACTTGTGGCAACTAACACAACAATTGATCGGGAAGGACTGGAATATGATTTCAAAATTGGAACAAAGGAAACCGGGGGGTTAAGTGGAAAGCCGCTGAAAAAACGATCAACGGCCATCGTAAAACATATTTTTGATAAAACAAAAGGGGAAATTCCAATTATTGCAAGTGGCGGAATTTTCACAAGTGCCGATGCCAATGAGAAATTTGAAGCCGGTGCATCATTGGTACAGGTTTGGACGGGATTTATTTATGAAGGGCCAGGATTAGTCAAAAAAATTTGTAAATCTTTGAATTCACTATAGGCAATAGACCATGGGCAACTTGCCCGTTACCAATTGTCTATTGCCAATTATAAATTATGGAGCATCTCTTTACAAGTGAAAGTATCATCAGCTTTATCATTCTTGTTATACTCGAAGTAGTATTGGGTATCGATAATGTAATTTTTGTTAGCATCATCATGAACCGGCTGAAAGCAGTCAAAGATCAGAAAAAGGTGCGACGAATCTGGATGATCACCGGGATTGCTTCCAGGAGCTTATTATTAATGGCCCTGGGCTGGCTGTTGTCTCAAAAGGGGAAGGCTGTCTTCACATTATTTGGAAAAGGGTTCGATCTTGCAAGCATCGTGATGCTGTTGGGGGGGTTGTTTTTGATTTACAAGTCAGTAAAAGAGATCCATACAAAACTCGAAGGCGAAGACCCCAATGTAACTATGCAAAAAACAAAAGGAATATCAATAGCGCAGGCGATCGGCCAGATCATGTTGATAGACGCTGTATTTTCTTTTGATAGCGTGATCACTGCTGGTGGCACAGCAAAACACATTGAAATAATGATCGCGGCTGTGGTCGTGGCAATGATCGTTATGTTTCTGTTTAGTCCGCGTATCTCAGCGTTTGTTCATAAGCACCCGACTGTAAAAATGCTGGCATTATCATTTCTGGTCATGATCGGTTTGAGCCTTGTTATTGAAGGCTGGGATCATGATGCAGCAGCGCAACTTCATTTGAAAAATTATATTTATTTTGGAATGGCGTTCTCTTTTATTGTTGAAATGCTAAATATGACAATGCGCGGCCGGCTCGCCAAACAAAAAGCTCATGTAGTAAAGCTGAATGAGCCTGTGTTCGAAAAAGGATCAAATGAATCGGATATGGCAAAATGAAAGGTGATGATCGATTGATCACCACCGTTGGAGCTTGTAACCCTCAAGCCGTTGCTATTAATCAGGGTCCATAATACATATCCTCCTGTTTCGATATTATTATTTTTTTATTATTTTAATCGATCTGTTTTCGGATGCGATCCTTATATAATAAATACCAGTTGCATATCGGCTGAGATCGAATCTTGTTGTTTCCCTGACCACCTTTGTTTCCAGTTTTACTCCTGACGTATTATACAGCTCAGCGATCACTTCTTTGCCTGACTGGACAAAAACAAAATTGCTTGTCAGGGTTGGAAATATAAGTATGTCTTTATCATCAGCAAACCGGACCATTCTGACGGGGCTGAGTTTGAAAGTTGAGTCAATATCGGCAATCTTAAGCCTGTAATAATTGATTTTTGGCAACGGATGTATATCCTGCCAGTTATAACTGGCACCTGTTGGATTATTTTGTGCAGCAATTCGTGTAATTCCTGAATAGTTTACTCCATCAGCACTTCTTTGTAGTTCAAAATGAGAAACGTTATGTTCATTAGTTGTTATCCACACGAGGTTCACTTTTTTACCATCACTTGATTTTGCTGCAGAAAAATTCAACAGATCAAGCGGCAAAGGATTCTCAACAGATGTAAAAGCATCAGGATTATTTAAGGCATCCACCGGCGGCTCTTCGAAATTGGTTGCTTTATCCAGTGCGATGCTTATGAATTTGTAAGTGTTTCCAAATTGTCCGTTAAATACATCAGTGGTTGCGGATGTCAGTGATTTCCAAAGTTGGTATGCACTGTCGTTCACAGAAACATACACGGAATAGAGATCAATTCCTGAATGAGCATCTGAGCCAGCCCAGGAGACATTAAAACTTGTCGTATTGGTGATAATAGGCAAACTGTTCACCTGACTGACCGGCGGCAATGTATCGATCCGGTATTCCCACACTCCAGTGCTTATCGGATCATTTTCGTCAAAAATTATTGTGGCCTCATTTAATAAAGCAGTTCCGTTCGTTACGGTTTCATTCGGTCGAATGGTAAAGGTAACCTGCCCCTGTCCACTGACACCATCTGTATTGGGCGGCAAGAATCCCTGAGTCGGATCGTCAGTTAATTGGAGCGAAATCGTATCAAGCGTCCAGAATCTACATCTCAATTCGCCGCTTGAAGTATCAGTAACCATGTCAATCCTCAAGAAATTGGGATGTACTGGCCGAAGATCTTTAAGTATTGAATGATCAGTCTTATTTGGCTCAAGAGTTATTATGCTATCGCCCCAACTCAATAAACGGAATTGCAAACTGTTTATATCAAAAACAGACTTGTCAATCGTATCCCTGATTTCTACGAAAGCTGCCGGTGCCGTGGCAGTGGGAAGATTTTCAAAACTGATCGTATATCCAACTTCACCGATATGGTTGATATATTTTCGATCATCATTATTTCCGGGCCCGTATTTCACATTGGGGTCGGCACTGGTATTTTCACACCATTCCTGGCAACCAACAACTGCGGAGTTCAATCCCAATTGACGTTTCAATACCTTGTTCTTCTTCATTCCTTTTTTCATTTTCAAGATTGGCCCGCATGTTTCGCACATTTCAGGAAAAATGGCTGCGCCAGGACAATCACTGCAGTCAAATGCTTCTGTTCCGGATATTCTTCCGCCGGTTAAATTTTGAGTGGTCAGTCTTGCATTATTAAATAATACTGTTGTATCAATACAATCCGGGTGAAGAGAATCGATATCTTCCTGGAAAATCCAATTGTTCATTACTCCCTGGATAACTCGCTTGAATGTAATACCACCTAAACCAGGAGGAATGCCGCTCCCCGGGCACTCTGCCATTTTTGCTAATAATGCTGAGAATCCGGCCTGCATAGGAACAGCAAAATCTTCCAGCAAAGGATTTTGGGAAATTGCAGACAATGTTCTCATCAGTGTATCAAAAGCATTATTGAAGCAGTTGTCCCATCCGGCCTGAAAAATATTTATGTTCAGTTGTTTTTCTACCTCGTATTTCAAAAATGAACTATAACAAGCCTTATACTCAGTATT
>JAICPX010000650.1 GCA_025929635.1 Chitinophagaceae bacterium | reverse complement strand
TCCAACCATATAACCGTAGCTTTCTTCGCCGGCTGCCACAAAACGTTTTTTTCCTTCAAGTTTACCCATCAGTTCTCCAATGTACTTGAAGCCAGTCAACGTATTATAACACTCAACATCCAACGCATGGGCCATTGCATCCACCAATTCAGACGTAACGATGGTCTTGGCAATGTATGCATCTTTTTTGTTCTTCAGATTTTTAAGGATGAAATACATCATCAGGCAAAAAGCCTGGTTACCATTTAACAAAATAAAATCTCCATCAGACTTTTTTACCCCGATGCCTACACGATCCGTATCGGGATCCGTAGCCATCACCATTGTTGCGCCTACCGACTTACCTTTTTCAATCACAAGATGCATCGCCGATTTTTCTTCAGGGTTTGGAGATTGCACGGTAGGAAAATTTCCATCAGGCTTCTCTTGTTCTTCAACGACCTGGATATTCGTAAATCCAATTTGCCTTAAACACTCGGGCACCATGGTGATACCGGCCCCGTGAATGCTTGAATATACGAGTGGTATGTTCTTGTGTTTGGCTATAACCGCCGCATTTGGAATAAGCTTCTTTACCTCTGCATAGTACGCATTTTCCACTTCGGGTCCGATCGTATGAATAAGGGATTTATTTGCTGTGAACTTTACCTGATCAAAGGAGGTGATTAAATTCACTTCTTTAATAATATTTTTATCATGGGGTGGAACTACCTGGCCGCCGTCATTCCAGTATGCCTTGTATCCATTGTATTCTTTTGGATTATGTGATGCAGTTACTACAATACCTGAATCACATTTTAAGTATCGTATTGCAAAAGATAAAATCGGTGTAGGCCTCAGTTCCGGAAACATGTACACCTCAATTCCATTAGCGGAAAATATGTTAGCAGTAATCTGGGCGAAGAAATCACTATTGTTCCTGCTGTCATGCGCAATCGCCGCCCTGATTTTTTTTCCGGGGAATGTTTTGTTAAGATAATTTGCCAGTCCTTGTGTTGCAACGCCAACTGTATATTGATTCATGCAGTTAGTACCTGGACCCATTACGCCCCTTAGCCCGCCAGTCCCGAATTCGAGGTCTTTATAAAAGCTGTCGATAAGTTCTTTGGAATCTTTTTTGGACAATAGCGCCTTTACCTGTGTTTTTGTTGTATCATCGATAACAGCGCTGGTAAGCCATGTTTCTGCTTTAGACTGAACGAGTTGTAAAAGATCATCCATCGGAATAATTTTAATAGTGGGCCAAAAATAAAGAAGGCACGATCATATTTGACTTTTGAGTGATATTTTTTGTGAATTATTATTTTCATGACCGCTTATATAACCCTTTTGTAATTCGCCTATTTCTATAATCTTTACGGAAAATATGACTATGGATGTTAAAGCCCTGAATAAAGCGCTTTTGGAAATTGTAAAGAAGCGGGACGAACTGAGTAAGGTAAATTATAATGACCCAACTTACGATAATCTGGAGGAGGAATTACATGACCTCGAAGATGACTTTCAGGATGAATATGGGGAATATCTGGAAAAAGCATTACAACAAGTACACGACGAATATTGTCCCGATAACGATGTATTAATGCCTATAGGATATCTTGGCCAGGGCATCCCGGTTGAAGTAGATAAATTACCAGGCAAGGACACACGCCTGATACTTGCGCCGAACCCCACGAGAATTATTCTCAGCGTAAATAAAGGTCAACAGCAAGTTGTCTGGAGCTCTGAAAACGCTTAGAAGTACCTAGCGGAAACCTAATTTTTTTCTTACGCGGCCGAGAACATTGAGGGCAATGACGCGGGCTTTGTCTTCGCCTACTTCAAGCTTTTTTTCCAGCTCATCAGTGTTGCTCATGTAGTAACTGAAGGCTTCGCGTTCGTTGCGGAATTTTTTTATGATCAGTTCATATAACTCCTGCT
>JAICPX010000275.1 GCA_025929635.1 Chitinophagaceae bacterium | reverse complement strand
AATAAAGAACAATTGCTGGTTGTTGATATCAATAGCGGTGCTGTGCGCCGTGGAGCCGAAACAATCAAGACAGAATATGCAAAAATTCCTTCGGTAAGATCAGTAAGTGTTACCTCACGTGTGCCCGGCGAATGGAAAGTGATTCCCAAAGTAAAAACAAAGAATCAGGGTTCGGGAGATCCTGCTGCTGATATGTATTTGATAGCTGTTGATGATCAGTTTCTGAAAACATTTGAGGTTGATCTGGTAAACGGAAGAAATTTTACAACAAACCCGGCCGATTCATCTTCTGTTATGCTTAATGAAACAGCTGCTAAAGTGCTCGGCATAAAAGAACCTTCCGGGCAATTGATCGAGATCCCGTCTGTTGATTTTAGTGGTAGTGTATCCGATTTAGCTCAACCATTCAGGGCAAGAGTTGTTGGCATTACAAAGGACTTTAATTTTCGTTCACTAAGGGAAAAAGTAGCGCCACTGGTATTGGCTTATCGTGATAATCCTGTACACAGCATTGATTATTTTACTGTAAGGCTAAATACCGCCAATACAGAGCAAACACTGAGACAATTGGAAAATATACTGCATAAGATGGATGCGAACCATTTGTTTGAATACAATTTTCTCGACAAGCAATGGGAGATATTTTATCGCGATGATCAGAAGCGGCAGATAATTTTTCTTGTTATAGCCGCACTAACAATTCTTATTGCATGCCTAGGTCTTTTTGGGCTCGCTACCTATGCCGCCGAACAACGTACCCGGGAAATTGGTATCAGGAAGGTATTGGGTGCTTCGGTAGCCGGGCTGGTATCGATGTTGTCAAAGGATTTTATCAAATTGGTCCTGATCGCTTCCGTCCTTGCCATACCGGTGGCATGGTGGATGATGAATACCTGGCTGGATGATTTTGCCTATCGGACAAAAATTTATTGGTGGGTTTTTGTTATAGCAGGTGTGCTATCGTTGCTGGTAGCATTGCTCACGGTTGGTCTAAAAGCATTAAAGGCCGCCATAGCTAACCCGGTTAAGTCCTTACGGACAGAGTAAACTAATAATCAATAATTATTAATTTATAATTATTGATTATTAAAGCCTCCGACCAGGCGGAAAAGTCCGCGGCCGACTGTGTACGAAAATGTACGTAAACTGTCCGTTTTCGTACACCTGTAATAGCCTCGATCCATGAAACCCTCTCTGGCAGCAGATTTTGCCATTGGCACAGCTGTTGGAGAATCAGGGCAGCAACAAAATAGCCATGTTCAAAAACTACCTTCATTCGGCACTCCGGAGTTTTGGTCGCAATAAGATTTTTACACTGATAAATATTGCGGGACTTGCCATTGGCATCAGCGCTTCCCTGGTTATTTTCCTGATCGTTCATTATGAATTTAGTTATGATAAATTCCATAAAGACCGTGGCCAGATCTATCGCATTGTCACCAATATGCATTTCCCTGACCAGGATTTTAAGAATTCGGGCGTGCCCGGTCCCTTGCCGGAAGTGGTACGAAGTGAAATTCCCGGCATCGAATCATCGACAGTTTTTTGGCTCGCCGACGAAATAAAAGTTTCTATCCCGCTGAACAATCAAACCCGGACCGTTTTCAGAAAACAAAAGGATATTGTTTATGCCGATGATCAGTATTTCAATTTTATAAACTATAAATGGCTTGCTGGTTCACCCGCCAATGCATTAAACCAGCCTAACAAAGTTGTATTAACCGAAAGCAGGGCAAAAAGTTATTTTTCCGTACCTGATATAAGACAGGCGATTGGTCAAACGATCACTTACAATGATACAGTGAATCTTTCGGTAAGCGGCATTGTAAAAGATCTTGATCACGTAACGGATTTTGTTTCGAAAGAATTTGTTTCGCTATCTACCTATCGTGAACATTTAAAAAATAATAATGGCTGGAATAGCTGGGGAAGTGTAAGTTCCGCTTTACAGTTTTTGATTAAGCTGAAAAAAGGAACTGATACTGCTACGATAAATCAGCAGCTCGCTGTTCTGCGTAAAAAATATGAAAAGGATGCTTACCTCGCAACAGATCATTTCTTACAACCATTAAGCGATATACATTTCAATTCCGATTTTGGTGCATTGGATCAGCGCCAGGCACATAAGCCAACGCTGTTTGGTTTGCTTGCAGTAGCCGCTTTTCTTTTGATCCTGGGATGTATCAATTTTATTAATCTTACTACCGCACAAGGTGCACAACGGGCCAGAGAAATCGGGGTGCGAAAAACAATGGGCGGTACAAAAGGAAGTTTGGTCATTCAATTTCTGACGGAAACTTTTCTTCTTACTTCAATTGCAACAATTTTATCATTACTGTTAAGTCCGTTATTATTAAAAATATTTTCAGATTTCATACCACCGGGAGTAAGCCTGGAGATGGTTAAACAACCTATCGTGTTAGGATTTATTATGGCGTTGATCATAGTGGTTAGTGTATGCTCTGGCGTTTACCCTGCGCTTGTGCTCTCAAAATATAAACCGGTAACTGTTCTAAAGAATGTAGCATTTACCAATACCAGCCAGAGCAGGAGGGTGTGGATCCGTAAAACCCTTACTGTATCACAGTTCGTGATTGCCCAATTCTTCATTATAGCCACACTGATAGTGGGTAAGCAGATCCGTTATTCGCTAAACCGGGATATGGGTTTTAACAAAGATGCGATCGTTACTTTCGTTACACCTTATGATTTCGAACACCCGGGAAGCAAACAAAAAGTACTTATGGAAAAAATTAAGTCGATCCCCGGTATTGAAAAACTAAGCTTGTCACAGCAACCACCGGCGTCCAACTCCACATCGATCACGACAATGAAATTTTTGGATAATGGTAAAGAAACCGAAGCTTCCGTGACGATCAAACAGGTTGACACCGCTTATTTTGAACTTTATAAGATGAAGTTGATTGCAGGGCACAATCTGACTGCAAGTGACACAGTAAAGGAGTATGTGATCAATGAAACCTATGCAAAAATGCTGGGCTTTACTGATCCCCGAGAAATAATTGGTAAGGTTTTGAACCCGCATGACAGCAAAATTCCAATTGTAGGAGTGATCGCAGATTTTCAGACAAAATCAACACATGATGTAATTCCACCGCTTGCATTCACCTGCCAGCAAAAAGGACATACAAGATTTCATATTGCTTTGCCGGAGAATGAAAATAAAGCTGAGACGTGGAGCAACACAATAGCCGGGATGGGAAAGGCATTTAAGGAAATTTATCCCGAAGAGGATTTTAAATATTCATTTGTTGATGAGGATATAGCAAAGTTCTATAAGAAAGAGCAGGATATTGCAAGATTGCTCAACTGGAGTGCCGGGCTTGCTGTGTTTATTTCCTGTCTGGGTTTGCTTGGGCTGGTTATTTATACAACCACCCAGCGTGTGAAGGAAATTGGTGTGAGAAAAGTATTGGGAGCATCCGTTTCACAGATAGTGACCCTGCTTTCCAAAGACTTCCTGCAATTAGTGATGCTGGCATTTATCATATCCGCTCCACTGGCATGGTGGGCGATGAATAAATGGCTGGAAGATTTTGCATATCGAACTACGATCAGCTGGTGGGTGTTTGCTGTTTGCGGTGTTTCGATGATGTTCATTGCTTTGTTAACTTTAGGAGTGCAAACTGTGAGATCTGCAACGGCGAATCCTGTAAAGTCATTAAGAACAGAATAAACCACGATTTTTCAGGGTGATGAGGAAAAAGGAAAGGAAAAGTGGTTCATACCGGGGAATAAAAATTAAAAGCAAAAAAATAAACAATGATCGAACTAAAAGGAATTTATAAGTGGATAAACACAGGAAACAACCGGACATTTTTACTGAGGGATATCAACCTTTCTGTAAAAGAGGGTGAATTTATTTCAATCATGGGCCCATCCGGCTCCGGAAAGACTACGCTGTTGAATGTGATCGGTATGCTGGATGAGTTCAATGAAGGCGAGTATCACTTTTTACATGAGTCAGTACATAAGCTAAAAGAAAAGCAGCGCACATCTTTGTATAAACAATATATTGGATTTGTGTTCCAGGCTTATCATTTGATCGATGAGCTGACTGTTTATGAGAATATCGAAACCCCATTGATCTATCAAAATGTAAAAACATCAGAAAGAAAAGCAATGGTGGCAGATATCCTCGACAGGTTCAATATCGTTGGTAAAAAAGATCTTTTTCCTACGCAGCTTTCGGGAGGACAGCAACAACTTGTTGGTATTGCAAGGGCCCTGATCGCCAAACCAAAATTGTTATTGGCGGATGAACCCACCGGTAACCTGAATTCAAAGCAAGGGGAGGAGATCATGGACTTATTTAAAGAATTAAATGATGAGGGAGTAGCAATCATACAAGTAACCCATTCCGAAAAGAATGCTTCTTATGGTTCGAGGATAGTTAACCTGCTTGATGGGATGATCCAGAGCCCCTTGTCCCCTTAACGGGGAGACTTAGGATTGATCATTCGGTTTGCAAAAGTTGAAATGCTTAATTACAACAGTTGATTATGTAACGAAAAACCCGGCCTCCCTCTCCCGTCATTGTGATCCCGCCAGGGGCGGGAAGAAGCAAAGGAGAGAGACAAGAGGTTGAGGTAAAATTAATAAAAATGAAAAAAGCAATTTTAAGCGGATCAATAGTTCTTTCCTGTTTATTTATGTCTGCGCAGCAAATCAAGTTAACATTGCAGCAATGTGTTGAAACAGGAATTGCGAATAACCTGGAGGTATTACAAAGCGATCTGCAGGTAAAATCTGATGAGATCAATTGGAAGCAAGCGAAATTAAACATGCTTCCGGACCTGAATGGTAATGCAAGTCATGGAATCAACACTGGTCGTAGTATCGATCCATTTACCAATACGTACCTGAATCAGAACAATAGTTATGCTAGTTATGGTCTTGGCAGCGGTGTCATTATATTTAATGGATTTACATTACAGAGCCTGGTAAAACAGAACAAGCTGACCTATGAAGCGTCAAAGATGACATTGCAGCAACGCAAAGATAACCTCACATTAAGTATCATCCTTGGTTACTTTCAGGTGTTGAATAATGAAGACCTGCTCGAGCAGGCCCGCAACAGGACCGGGCTTTCTAAAACACAGGTTGATCGTCTTGAAGTGTTGAATAAAGAAGGCGCTATTGTTCCATCGCTCCTTTTCGATCTGAAAGGTCAATATACGGGCGACCAAATAAGCATAGTGACCGCTCAGAATGCTCTGGAAACGGCTAAGATCAATCTTTGCCAATTAATGAATGTGCCATACAGTAAGGATTTTTCAGTGGAAAGATTGGATGCAATTGGTTTTGCTGATAAGTATACTGATACACCCGATAAAATTTTTGAAACTGCACTACTGCAATTTGCGCAGGTGAAGGCCGTCGATTATTCAACACAAAGTTTTCAGCAGGCTGTTAAAGTTGCCCGCGGAAGACTTTTCCCAACGCTTAGCCTGAATGCGGGTATCAGAACCAATTATTCAAACACTGCCTCCTCATCCACTTTCATTAATACTACCGATGTGATATCAGATGACTACGTTATTGTCAATGGCAATCCGTCACCCGTGATCAGGAAAGAAAGTAATTTCTCTTCGCAGAAGATCAGCTTCAGTGACCAGTTTAAAAATAACCGTAACTCAGGTGTGAGCCTTGATCTGCAGATCCCGATCTTCAATTCTTTTTTTCAAAGGAACAGGATAAAAATTGCAAGGCTGGATCTGAAGAACTCTGAACTTATTGCAAAAACGACAAAGACACAATTACAGCTTGCCATAGAGCAGGCCTATTCAAATATGATATCGGCTTACGAAGGGTATAAGATCTTGCTTGAGCAGGTGAATGCTTATGCTGAATCATTTCGCGCCGCAGAAGTTCGTTTTAATGCAGGTGTTGGGACGTCTGTCGATTACCTGACAGCTAAGAATAATTTGGACAGGGCCAATATTAATCTCATCAATGCGAAATATGATTATCTGTTGCGCACAAAGATCCTGGATTATTATAAGGGGGTGAAGTTGTGGTAAAAACTCTTTATCTACTTTTTGATTTGGTGCAAGAATTAGCAAAAAAATTATCCGCCTCCGACGCACCGCCGGCCGGGCAGGCCAGCGCACATGAAGACTCCGTGATTTTGTAATTACATCACATATCGAGCTGATAGGACGAACAGCTTGCCTCGTGCTTTTCGAAACTCAAATAGGCGCTGTCATTTTCGCTTGCATTCATTTAGGATGCAGATTCTTTTAGTTAGGCGAAAACGAAGGCGCTAATGCATTCTTCATTATTTCGAAGTGTAGGACCAGTGTTTTTGATGGTTT
>JAICPX010000605.1 GCA_025929635.1 Chitinophagaceae bacterium | reverse complement strand
TGTAAAAAAGCGTTTATTTATCGTACGCGGAGAAGAATTTTTCCGGTGTTTCCCCGGTAAATATTTTGAATTGTTTGATGAAATGTGCCTGGTCATAAAACCCTGCATCGTAGGCTATTTTGGTCAAAGACTTCTTTGGCTGGTAAAGAGAAAGAACATTTTTTAGTTGGACCAGCGATGCAAATTTCTTAGGGGAAGTGCCTACTGTTTTCCGAAATCGCTTCTCAAGAGGGCTCTTGCTGGTGTTGAGTTTTTTACTCAGCTCCGCAATCCGGATAGTGCCTTTGCTGCCGTAGATGTGCCTGATTGCCTGTTCTACCAATAAATCCTTTTGTCGCTGTTGAAGCCTGGAAATTAAAAATTCTTCAACAACCTGGACGCGACGGATGTCAGTTGTTACTTCCTGAAGCTTTTCCTGGAACAACAATAATTGAGACGATAAGGTGAAACTGTCCAAAGAAACACTTTTTCCTGAAAACTCATATAACGGTTCTTTGAAGAACATGGCAGCACCGGTTTCTCTAAAAAATACCAGCACTGTCCCCGTCGCCGGTGCGGTTTTGAAGAGTCGGAAGCGCGATGGCAAGCCAGTGATACCACTGAAACTTAGCTGATCTTCTTTTTCGTCTTCCAGAGAGAATATTGCTCCTTTGTATTGGAAACCCATCACCAGGTTAGTATCAGGCAGCACTTTATAGGCGGCGCCACTATCCGATTCATCAATCGTGATCATCCTGATATATGGCGCCAATACCTCACAAGGCAAAAAAGCTTTGTTTATCATTCGTAAAGGCTGGGACTAAGATAAAACATATTAGTTATAAGGCCGATACCCTTCTATTTTGGATACCGAAGACCTGGGCCAGGTATAATAAAGATCAAGTCATTGCGTTTTTGAAACACTGAAATTCCTTACCGGATCAAATCCCCTGACAATGTATGACAGCTAAAGCGACTCATACCTTTCTTACTTATTGCATAGCAGCAATTTGGCTTGCAAATGGTTTATTTTGTAAAGTGTTTAATCTCGTACCAAGACACCAACAGATAGTATCAAAAATCCTGGGAACGCAACATTCAAGATTATTGACGATCACCATAGGGGGTTCAGAAATTTTTATGGCAGTTTGGATTTTGAGTGGTATCAAATCAAGGCTAAACGCCATAGCTCAAATTGTAGTTATTGCAACAATGAATGCGCTTGAGTTGATACTTGCTCCGGAATTGCTACTTTGGGGTAAAGCCAATGCAATATTTGCTTTCCTCCTAATCCTTATCATTTTCGGGAACGAATTTTATTTGAAAGAAAAATTGGGCCCAACAAAATAAAAATGCTTTCACTATTAAAAAATCATCCATTTGCAGTGGAAGCATTTTTCGAAAGCTCACTCGTGCTGACCTTTGCTGTTCCTAAAGAACAATTGGCAGCTTTCATCCCGGAATGCTTACAGTTAGATACATTTAATGACAAGTGGGCCTTTATCGCAATAGCAATGGTACAAACAAAAAATCTGCGACCGAAAGGATTTCCTGAGTTTATGGGAAACAACTTTTTTTTAATCGGGTATCGAATATTTGTACGTTACACGACAAACGCAGGAAAGAATTTGCGCGGCTTGTATATTATTAAATCAGAAACTGATAAGAAGAAAATGCAGTTTTTGGGAAATATCTTCACCCATTACAACTACGCAACCACTGATATTCGTCAAAAAGAAAATGCCAATTCACGGGAAATATCATCCGTCAGGTCGAAATTCAAAATAATAATAGATAAAACACAGGAAGAAGTTTCCCTGCCCGATGGTTCACCTTTTGCTGATTGGAAAGAAGCCAGAAGGTTTGCGGGCCCTTTACCTTTCACATTCAGCTATAACTCAAAGACTAAAGAAGTATTGATTATTGAGGGTGTCAGACAGCAATGGGTGCCAGGCCCGGTAAAAGTAATTTACTATGAATTCGATTTTTTAAATTCGCTTCAACTTGAAAATATTGCCTTGGCTAACACCTTTGTCATTAAAAATATTCCCTACTTCTGGAAAAAAGGTAAAATCGAACTATGGAAATAAAGAGACGAAAATTCCAGGGCGTTTTAAATATATTAAATTTTAACCGGCACTTTTACGTTTTTGGCTTAATCGCTTTGTCTCTTATCATTACAAGCCACCTGCTATTTAATTTATCTGCGCTCTTATTTTGGATAATCATTTTCGCTTTTCTATACGGTCTCATAATGCCTTTGATCGTGTCTGCTTATGTTTATGATTTTTCTCATTTCTATAGTTTTAACTGGTTAAAAAGCTTCAATATTGAAGACGCCAGGACCAAACAAATTGTAAATATTAATGCCGGCTTTGATGAGACAAGCTTTATAATCAAAGATATATTTCCGCAATC
>JAICPX010000581.1 GCA_025929635.1 Chitinophagaceae bacterium | reverse complement strand
TGTTGTATCAAACCGTTCAGCAAAAAACGGAAGTTATACTGACGGTTGGTAACGATATCTTTTAAGTAGGCGTCATCTTGCATCTGCTGCAGCAATTCAATGATCTTATTATGGGTTGCTTTTAATTGTTCAATTCCCTTTTTCCAGGTGTGCAGTTTCGGATCAATAGTTCTCCAGTCATTTGCCTCAACTTTTTTCAATTCTTCAACAGTCCTGTTTTCAAGGGCGCCAAGCGTAAACTCGGCCCAGGTATTCATGTGCCAGACCAGGTCGAGCATGGAATGTTCAGCGCCGTTTGGTTTTGTGGCGACCTTTGATTCTTCTGCTTCCCCAAGTATTTCATATACGGCCCGGCCAAACCAGGGCTGGCCACTTAAAGTGCTTTCAAAACTTTTGATGATGTATTGTGTTTCTTTGTTCATAACTGAAATAGATTTATAATGCTTGATTTTTTACCCATAGTTAAGTATTCATTTACAATCTTCCGGCCTGAAACTAAAAAACTCAAACGACGCCGGAATTACCTGTGAACTATCGACCTGACCTTTTAATGCTAACAAACCAATATATTTCGGATTCATGATGAATTCCTGCGTTATGGCTTCTTTGAATGCGAAGTTTTCGACAGGTGAAGTAGTATATAGAAGCCTGAATTTATTTCCATGTTTTTCGATCCGTAATGCCGATTTCCTTAAGTTATTAATGATAAGACTGTCAGGTTGACTTCCCAGGGTAAACAAAGATTTATGAAAGAACTCTTCCGGCTTGTTTCCTTTTCCTTGTGAAGTAATTGCCTGTATGATGATCTCCGGGCTTTGGGAGTACCCGCCAAAAAAACTATTATAAGCAAATGACACTCTCATGCTTTTGCCAAAAAAATTTGTGTCTTCAAGCAATAATAGACCCGCCTGCTGCCAGTTTTGCCGTGGAATAAAATCCGATAATCGTACCTCGATAGTGAAACAGTCGCTATTAATCTTTCTTAATAATAAATTTCTAATACCAGGTATCGTGATTGAATCTGGCCAGTTATCTCCTTTCAGTGTAAATAAAGTGAGATGACCTGATTTCTCGCCTCGCCTGTTCCAGTATTCTTTTTGTTCTGATTGAACAAACCAACCGTGGCTTAATAAGGAATCTTCGGATACGGAATGAAAATCTTCGGTAAGTTCTTTTGTCTGTTCCTTTCTTTGAAATATAAAAAATAGGGCAACAATCACAATTGCTGATGGGACCAGGATGGCCGATAGCGGAATCTTTTTTTTCGATTTCTTCAATGATCTGTGATGATGTTCCTTGTATTGAAACCAATAGGGATAATGACTTTCTTTATTTTTCCTTTGTATTTCATCCGTATAAGGGGCATCTAAAACATATCGGGCAAAGGTATCCAAGGTAGCCACTGAAGGATTTTCAGGTTTATCATCTGAATTGCTGACAATAAAAGAAGAGTAATTCTTGATGCTTTTGGGCCCGATCACCAGGCCCGTTTGATCGAAGATCCTTTCAGAAAAGAACTTACTTTCTGTTTCCGAAAGCATACTATTGAGCGGATGGCCAAAGCATTTCTGGCAGGCTTCTCTAAACAGAGCAATAAAAGCCGAAGCATCCAGGCTACTCATAATGGTTATTTATTTTCGTTCAAATCTACAATTCCGCCAGATTTCCATGCCAATTCCGCTGTTTCGAAAGCCGCACGGTGAAATTCGTTTTTGTAAATCCTGAACGATGAAGCCTGCCTTTATTTTTTTTCTGCTTGTTTTTTCTTTTCCCGTTTTTACCCAACAATTGCAATTGCATTACGACCTCAGACACAGTCTTGATCCAAAACATACAACGAAAAACTTTCCAGCGCTTTATTTTGAATACTTCAGACCGGCCGGGGCGGATTCTGTCTATGGCTTTATAAAACCGGGTTCTTTTTTATTGAAGATCCAATCGGAATTTTCGGGCGAACGGAATAATACCGGCCAGTTCTATATGCAGCTCTCGCAGGCTTTTCGCTTCTGGAAACCACAAATCTACATGCAGCTGCAATATAATGGAGGGCTTGGCATTGCAGAGCCCGGCTCCTATGGCTATTATCTGACAAATGGTTTCTCTGTTGGTGCGGCTCACAATTTTCAAAACGGGAACAATACCGCTTTCTTTAATGTTTATGCCAGTTACAAATACACAACATTTAAAAAACCGAGTCATGACCTGATCAGCGCTTTTTTCTGGTTATGGTTCTTTTCAAACTATAGAATCAGCCTGACCGGAAATGTTGTGGTATGGACAGAGAATAGAAATCATGGCGATCCTTTTACCAGTACAATGACTGGTAAAAAATTTTCTTTATTTGGCGATCCGCAGCTCTGGTTTAAGATCTGCAAAGGATTGTCCGGAGGTTCAAAATCCAGTATTTACTATCATGTCTTAGGAGACAACAACCGCCTGAAGGTGTATCCGTCTGTTGCTTTGAGGTACCAGTTTTAGAGCCTTGACCGGGAAATTTCTTTGTTGTCGTTAATTCAACCGTCTGCGTGATGATCTGAATAGTGAAAAGGTATAATTTCGTCGCTATTGGTCTTATTCGGGCTAAGGCAACTTTTTATGAAACACCTTCTCTCAGTTTTTCTATTCATTTTTTCGCAGACACTAGAGGCACAAACAAGCAACCCACCTGA
>JAICPX010000536.1 GCA_025929635.1 Chitinophagaceae bacterium | reverse complement strand
GGTGCACGCGCTGAACTCAGTAAAATAAATCTTTCTTTTGAAATGGCCGATAATGTGATGTTGTATATAGACGACATCCAGCATTGTAGTCCGGAGTTTCTTCAGAAGTTTATATCGCTTGCCGATGGTCAGCGCAAAATGGATGGCATTTTTGAAGGCGAAAGCAAAACCTATGACCTGCGCGGAAAACGCTTTTGCATTGTGATGGC
This sequence comes from Chitinophagaceae bacterium, assembly GCA_025929635.1. Classification (GTDB taxonomy): domain Bacteria; phylum Bacteroidota; class Bacteroidia; order Chitinophagales; family Chitinophagaceae; genus VBAS01. The sequence continues at coordinate 2,866 of JAICPX010000536.1, read as the reverse complement.
CGGCAATCCGTATACCGAGAGTGGAGAACAATTTAAGATCCCTGACATGTTGGCGAATCGTGCAGATGTCTATAACCTGGGAGATGTGATAGGTAGCTCTGATCAATTGTTCAGACTCAGTTTGATCGAAAACTGTGTAGCGGAGAATCGCTATATACAACGCATCAGTAACCGCAGTTTTGATGACCTGTACAAACTCATCAGCTATGTAGAAACAAACAGCGACATGCTGCCTGAACTCGAAGGAAATTATAACCGGCAGGAAATTGACGACGCCATTGCAGTACTGAAGAACATCATTCGGATCCGTGACGTGGTGATGCTCGTGAACCAGCAATATATTGCAAGTGCTGCTATGAAGGACGCATATCGTACCGAGCCAGCCTTTAAGTTACAGGGTTCATACCGGAACATGAACAAGATGGCCGGTAAAGTTGTGCCACTTATGAACCGGGAAGAAGTGAATACATTAATTCTTTCCCATTATGAAGGTGAATCTCAAACCCTGACATCGGATGCTGAAGCTAATCTGCTTCGGCTAAAAGAAATTGCGGGTTTGCTCGACGAAAAGGGGGAGAGGCGTTGGCGGCAAATAAAAGAGATTTTTGTTAAGAACAATAAATTTGGAATGCTGAATGAGAGTGGCACCTCTGGTCAGATGTTAATACAATTGAGTTCCTTTAATGACCATCTCGAGGCAATTGCAAGAGCAATCAAAGGAGATCGATGACCGGTTGGGAGGGTCGGAAGACGAAATAGGCAAGAACCCTCTTATAGATTGCTTTTTCACTGCAAAGGCGCAAGGACGCAAGGAAACGCAAAGGGATCTTTATTCATCACGCTAACCGTTCCGGGCAAATAAAATTGGGTTACCGCTGGCGAGACTTTGCGGCCTTCGCGGCTTTGCTGTTAATGTATTCACAAAGCTGTTTTAATCAGGAGTCCGGTCGCAATTGCTATTCCAAAACTAAGTAGCGTTCCGATCAAAACATATTCCGTGAGTTTTAAGTCCTTTGATTCTTTCAAGTCGCCGAAACGGAAAACGGATTTTGCTGCGATCAGAAAACCTATAGCCTCCCAGTGATTTGTCAGGATAAAGGTAAATACAAATAGCCTTTCCAGGATTCCGATAATTTTCCCTGCATTTTGAAGCGATGTTGTATCGATCTGAGAAGTGGAAGGAATTCTAATAGTCGGATCATTAGGGTTCGGTTTCGATAAAGCCGTAGTCCATTGAGATACGAATGTTTTTATTATGATCGAGGCCGGGGTAGTTATGAAAACAATCGCGGTAATGAATAGAAGGACATTAGGGGAGTTGACTATATTTGGATCAAGTGATGGCGTTTCTATATAATACCAGACCGATAGTATTACGCCAAGGTGTAGTACCTGATCAATCATGAACCATGATCTTTTGGTTATATCCTTTTGAAATACCAGTTTCACTGCATCTATCACTAAATGGCTAACTGCGATTAGTGTAGGAACCCAGAAATTAAAGTCCTGTAGAAGAAGTATTATCAGAAGGCCGTGAATAATGGCGTGCGCGTATAGTTGCCAGGCTCTGTATTTTTTTATTTCTTTTTTCTCGACCCATTTAGCTGGTTGAAAAACGAAATCCCCTAGTAAATGTGCTAGTATTAGTTTTGTTAACAGGAGCATATTATAGCGCTAGGTTTTAATTAAGTTTTTTACTTTTTCCTGATAAAACGATTCCAGTTCCATTATCTCCGAATAGAATGCCCGCTTCATTTTCTCGCTTACAGATGACTGTGAAAGTTTTAGCTTTATTGCCAATTTGCTTTGCGTTATATCTTGATTGTCAATTAAAATTTTAATGAGGTGTGCGGCCCCTGTTGTCCAGTTATCCATGGCGATTAATCCTAAGCGAATACAAAGATTCATTTCTTTATCAAACTCGGGCCATGAGGTTTTAATCGCGAGATTTTGTTTTTCTTTTTTCATGGTTTCTAATTTTTCCCCTGAATTGACAAAGGCTTCGCCATTACTTTCTGTAACTTTTGATCCGACGAAATCTTTCTGACCGATACCAATGGCCATCCGGACATCAAGCCCTTTTGTACATTTAAGTGTTACTTTAATTTTTAAAGCGACTAGTAGTGCTTTAGATGGATCCTTAATTTCTATTTGAAAACTATCTCCGCGATAAATTTCCCAAGTTTTAGGTGAATTTCCTTCTGATGACAGGGTTTTCTTAAGAGGGGAAAGCCATAAGCGGGAGTTTTTTACTTGCCGTGAATTAATTATGTCGCCAGTTATAACACTGGTGACGTTGATTTTATTTCCCATGGCTTGTTTACTTTTTTAAGTATTATCCGGTAACTGAGACATTATAAATATCGTGTAAAAACCCGATAAATCAAAATATCGGGTAAAAACCCGATAAATGAGAATATCGGGTAAATACCCGATATCTTGAAATATTGTCTAAAACCACGATATTAAATAAGTTTTAAAAAGCGGTTAGAACCCGGTCTTGTAAAAAGCACTTTTTTACCAAAAAGATTTTTGCTGCGTTTTCAAGCGCTGTGAGGTGATGATTGTTGATTTTTTAGTGTACCGGCCAATGGTTACTTGCTCCGTTGATTTGTAATATATAAGGTAGCTCAGGCGCGAACTGACGGGTGAACCGGTTAACCATTATTTATTTTGATGAGACCTATGAGATTTCTAATCAGTATCCTTTGTATCGTATTTCTAACTATCAATTTTTCGTATGGCCAGTCATCACAATTCAGATTGTGGGGCACGACTTCAACCAATGGTCAGTCGCATGGGTATGGTTCAATCTATAGTGTAAATACGGACGGCTCTGATCTCCAGTTTGTAAAAAAGTTTGAAG
>JAICPX010000446.1 GCA_025929635.1 Chitinophagaceae bacterium | reverse complement strand
TCACAGCAAGAGCGGCGCCATCGTCTAATGCCTGCCTTGCAAATGCATTCCCGTTGAAGTTTGGGCCCTTTAGTGCAAAAAAGATATCGCCTGGCTTTAGCTTTCGTGTATCAGTTTGTACGGAAGGATATTGTTGATATAACTTATAAAGCTCTTCGATCATGATAAGCAAATGTAAAGGCATAAATTAAAAAACCCTCTCGCTCCGGCGAGAGGGTTTTCTTTTTATGAAATCCGATACCTATCGGATGATAAAACTTAACGTTTTTGACGGCGGTTCTTCCACCAGTTACCTGTTTTCCGCTTGTTACCTTCAGTACTTCCCATACGGGTCATAGCGCAACGGAAACCAATAGTAGCACTTGCCTGGTCTTCCTCCATAAAGCGGCGTGCGCCGGGGCTCAGCCAGTAAGCATAGTCAGCCCAACTGCCACCTTTATATACCCTTGATTTATCACTGATCAAAGTCGTAATGCCATATCCGTAGTTTGATTGTGATAATGAGTCACCATCAATAAAGTCGATCACATTACCACGCTGGTAGTTCCTGCGCATCATGCTTTCCTTATCAGTTACATCAGTGTATTTAATTCTTCCCATGGTATCTCTTGCAAAACGTGTGGTAGGATCTGCTGAAGTAGAATCAACTACAAGCATTTTTTTGAAAGCATTACCGCGATATGTTGCCACGTCATCGGCATCTAATAAAGTAAGCGGTCTGTACACATCAGCTACCCACTCGCTTACATTACCAGCCATATTATATAATCCAAATGAATTCGGAAAAGATGCTTTTACATCTTGCGTATAAATCGCATCGTCGTTTGTACCTCCAGCAACACCGGCATAGTCACCATTGCCTCTTTTAAAGTTCGCAAGGAATTGGCCCTGCCAGCTTCCATGGCGGGTATCACGCATACCATTGGGATTGTGTGCCCATGGATAAATTTGTTTGTTCATCGTTAATTCTTCACCGCGCTTCTTATCATTAGTACTTGCTCTTGGGTTTTGACCAATATATGCCAATGCAGCATATTCCCATTCAGCTTCAGTCGGCAGGCGGTAATCGGGTTGAAGAATACCATCTTCCATTGTGGCCTGTGTGCGAGGTGTGCCCATAGATGTTTTTAATACACTCTTTTTACCGGTTGCTTTACCCGGCTGAGGCGTATAGAAACCTAACAAATAAGATTTAGTTGTAAAGTTATCTTCACCTTGCTGAGCCTGTAAGCCCTGCTTAGATGCAAGACCCTTATCCAAAAGGGCTCCTTCATTAACCCGGTCGCTTCTCCATAAGCAGAAATCATATGCTTGTTTCCAGCTAACACCGACAACAGGATAATTATTGAAACTTGGGTGACGTAAGTAGTATTCAACCAAAGGTTCGTTGTAAGCTAACTCACTGCGCCAAACCAATGTATCGGGTAGCGCGGCATCAATGATCCGCTGATAGCCGGGATCGTTTGCCGGATCGAACACACGGTTAAGCCAATACAGGTATTCACGGTAGTGAACGTTAGCAACTTCTGTTCTGTCAATATAGAAAGACGGAACAGTCACACGGCGCGGAATGTTGTTGAAATCGCCCATCACATCCTCATCAGTCTGTCCCATTGTGAAGGTACCACCCGGCACAAACACAAGACCAGGACCCGTTGCCTGTTCTTTTTCTTTGGACACCTGGTATCCACCCATGTTCTTGTCGTTGTAATTCCAGCCGGTAACTTCCGACTTATCGTATTTCTTTTTGCCAAAAAGGCCCTTGCCTTTACACGATGCAATCAGAACTGCACATGACAAAAGGATAATTAAGTTTTTCACTTTCATAGTTTTTTGCATAAACCTTTGAATTGGAATAAATTTAACGCCGGTCAAGATAAAATATTGCACCTAAAAACGATTTTATCTTCCGCAGTCTGCGAATATATGCAGATTATAATGATTTTATTAAGCAGAAATACTTTTTCTTAGCTCGTTAAAGCCCCTGGCATTTTGAAGGAAATCATGAGGAGATTTACAGTTATAACCTTATCCATTTTGTGTCTCTCAGCATCAAACATAAATGCACAGAGAACCTATAAAACTAACTCGGTATTGGCTACCGGGGTGTGGAGTAAAATAGTTGTTAAAGATCCAGGCATTTATAAAATCGATGTTCCATTTTTGGCCTTACTAGGGCTAAATACTTCAAATATTTCTTCCGGTTCGATAAGACTTTTTGGTAATGGTGGCGGAATGTTAAGTGAAGCCAATTCGGATATCCCGATCGATGACCTGGCCGAAAATGCGATAACAATAGTCGACGGTGGCGACGGGGTCTTTAACGGCCCTGATTATTTTCTTTTTTATGCTTCCGGGTCAGATAAATGGCTCAAAGATTCAGCGAATAAAAAATTCGTTCATCAAAAGAATATCTACTCCGACTCTGCCTATTACTACATTACGATCGGCGGCAACGGTAAAAGAATCCCATCTCAACAAAATGTCTCTTCTCCGGTCGCCACGGTAAATTCATTCAATGAAAGGGTTTTTCATGAACTTGATACTGTAAACTTATTATCCAGTGGAAAAGAATGGTTAGGTGAGGAATTTGCTGATGCACCGGGTAAAACACTTTCACGATCTTTTTCAGTGAACATTCCAAACCTGGTCAGCGCCTCACCTGTTACGTTCGTTTCAAATTGTGTGGCAAGATCAGTTAATGTTGCAAGCAGGTTTGATGTCCGGGTAAATAACCAATTAGTTCACCAGGTCAATTTGCCATCCACCGGCCCGGGTTTTTATGATCTGTTTGCCCGGCAAATTCAGTTGTCATCGGATTTTTTGTCTTCGCAGGAATTGTTGCAGATAAACTACACCTACGTTCCCGGCGGGTTCAATGCACAGGGCTGGTTGAATTTTTTTGAGATTAACGCACGACGAAGTACTGTTTTGCCGATCAGTGGTCAATTAGCTTTTCGTGACTGGAATAGCGTCGGAAGCAACAATATTGAATTTGTAATTTCCAACGTTAGCAGCAGTACCCAGGTTTGGGAAGTAACTGATCCTTTATCACCGGTAAGAATACAGGGAAATATTTCAGGTAGCGAATTTCGTTTTTCAAATGACGCTACACGATTAAGAGAATACATTGCCTTCAATCCGTCTAATGCATTGATGCCGGTAAATGCAGGCCGGATCCAAAACCAGGACCTGCACAATTCGCAGCAAATGGATTATTTGATCATCACAAATAATTTGTTGTTGCCAGAAGCAGAACGCTTAGCGAGTTTCCACCGGCAAAAAAATAACCTGAAAGTTGTCGTGATCACTACCGACAAGATCTTTAATGAATTTTCTTCAGGTTCGCAAGATCCGGTTGCCATTCGTGATTTGGTTAAAATGTATTTTGACAAAGCCGGGAGCAATGTCGCCAACCGTCCAAAATACCTGTTGCTTTTTGGCGATGCCTCGTTTGACTATAAGAACAGGATTGCAGGCAACACCAACCTGGTTCCTGCTTACCAGAACAAGATTTCCTTCGATCCTTTGAGTACGTATACAAGCGATGATTTTTTTGGATTTTTGGATGACAATGAAGATATCAATTCGGGATTGGTAACAAATCTTCTTGATATCGGTATTGGCAGAATACCGGCCAGGAATATTACAGAAGCAAAAAATTATGTTGATAAACTAATTGCTTATTATGCGAAAGAAAGTTTTGGCGCATGGCGAAATACCATTTCATTTATAGCCGATGATGAAGATAACAACCTTCATTTGCAGGATGCGGAATTAATAACAAACACAGTTGCTGCAAATCCTGTATTTAACATCCAGAAAATTTACCTGGATGCTTTTCAGCAACAAAGCGGTTCGGCAGGCAGCCGCTATCCAACTGTGAATGAAACGATCAATAATCGTATAGAGGCGGGCACCCTTATTTTCAATTTTATTGGCCATGGAGGGGCCGCAAGGCTTGCCGAGGAAGTGATCCTGGACCAGCCTATGATCAATGGCTGGAATAATACAAACCG
>JAICPX010000613.1 GCA_025929635.1 Chitinophagaceae bacterium | reverse complement strand
TGCCCGAGTATGAAAAAAATAATCTGAACCCGGTTGTTGAAAGAAGAATTTCATCTACACTTGGCCGGGAATTACACGAGGCGGAGATGGCCGAAGCAACAACTGCTCCTGTTAAGAATGAGGCAACTGACAGGAAATTGACGAAAGAGGAAAAAAGGAAGGTAAAGGAACATGACGATCACGAGCATGATCCTGATTTTTACAGTCATGAACACTATAATGTGGACAATCTTTATAAGAACCGTTTGCACCAGGCAGCACCTCCTAACAATGAGTCGGAATATTATCGTGGCCTGAGACTTTGGGAAAAAAGAAGCGAAGGGGGAATCATTGAAAGAAGCGATGACCCCAACCTATCATCCAATGAAGCGGGAGAAAAAGCAAAAGAAGAAATAAGAAGAGCCAGGAGGGATGATTATCGTCAAAGGAGATATGATGTTTGATCAGAACTGCAATAAGAACGCCGTTCCATCCCCGTCTTTAGACTGAACCTGTATATTTCCTTTATGCAGCATCATGATCTGTTTGCAGAGGCTTAGCCCTATGCCGCTACCACTTTTTTTCGTACTAAAAAATGGAATAAAGATCTTTTCCATGATCTCGGCCGGCATGCCACTGCCATTGTCGGCTACTTTTATTATTGGTTTTCGATTAGTATTAAGGTAAGCGGACAACACGATCCTTGGATGATCTTTTTCTTTTACTGCTTCAATCGCATTTACAACAAGATTGATCAGTACCTGTTCAAGCAAATTGATATCCGCTTCTAAGGACAGATCGGGGTCCTTTAGAATTGTTTCGATCTCGATATTCTTCTGTTCCAAAGTTGGCTGCATCAATTGCAGTAAGTTTTCAAAAACATCCCTGATAAAAACTCTTTTCAGGTTAAGGGTCGTGATCTTATTAAGATTTCTATATGTTTCAGCGAATTTTAATAAACCTTCGCTTCTCCTTTTGATCGTTTCAATTCCCAATTCAAGATCATCCACTGAACCTGATTCATTACTTAATACCGCTACCGATTGCTGCAACCGGTGCTTTAATGTTTCCGCCAGTGAAGAGATCGGGGCCACCGAATTCATGATCTCATGGGTTAGTACACTCAATAGTTTTTGCCATGCTTTGGATTCCGTTTCGTCAAGGGCTTCGTTCACATTTTGAAAAGCGATCAGCCGGTATATTTTTCCTTCTGTTTGAAAAGCAGTTGCTGATAGTAACACTTTAAATGAGGAAGTTTCCAAATGCGCCGTTGCGATCCTTCCATCTCCGGGTTTTAAAGAAATGATCTGCTGATACAAAACGTCATCTCTTTTTTGTAACGAATGAATGGTCTTTAAATAGGGTAGCTGCAACATTCTCTTCAATGATTCATTCATCCAAACAATCTGGCCGCTTTGTTCTTCATAAGAAATGATCCCCGTATCCACCAGCTCCAGTATCTTTTGCAGGTACTGATATTGCGTTTCTTTCTCCTTACTGATAACCTTAAATGTTGTGTTGATCTCATTAAAACCTGCGCGAAGCGGTTGTATTTCTATCGGGGCATGTTTTACATCAAAGCTCCTGGAGAAATCGCGATAGTGGACTGATTCAACAAATTGATCTAATTCATCATGGGCCTTTTTATGAAAGCGATAGAAATCTACAAGCTGGTAAATAATTACCGGGATGACCAGTAACAGGTACACATACCATTGGTTCACGATCAAAAAAGCAGCAGCGTTTATTGTAATAAATAAGAGCACTACTCTAACTAATATCCTCCACTCAAATTGCTTGAATGCCATACTCCTGTCCCTCTTTGCTTCTCCCGCCGTTGGCGGGATCGCAATGACGGGGGAACTTAGATTTAAACTTGTTTAAAAAATAGTTCAGCAAAATCAATGAAATAATTTTATTCTGTCCTTAAATTTTCTATAAAAGAATTTTCAAGCATCAAAAGATTGTACCACCTAAGTCACCCCTTTAGGGGGACAGTGGGTATTGGGACAGGGGGTTAAATATCATACTTACTCAATCTCCTGTACAACGCAGTCCTTGTTAACCCCAATTCTTTTGCCGCTTTTGTAATATTGCCATTGTTCTTTTCGATCACTTTAAGGATTGTGTTCTTTTCTATAGTACTTAATTTCATTTCTTCTGGTTCAGTATCGCTTGCCCGCGCAGATTCGATTGGTGAAAAGATAAGATCTTTTGCCTGTAATACATCTTCATCTGCCATGATCACCGCTCTTTCAATTGTGTATTGCAGTTCACGAACATTGCCCGGGTAATGATAATTCAATAATTTTTC
>JAICPX010000320.1 GCA_025929635.1 Chitinophagaceae bacterium | reverse complement strand
GCATCAAACGGCTTCGGATATTGTTGAAAGGACAGCTCAAAGAGTGGACAAAGCAGGTTATAGAGTGCAGGCGAATCCGAGGGAGATCAATTTGTTTTATTTGAAGGAAAACACCAGGGAACGTATTGAAAAAAGAAATGCTCAATATTCTCCTCAAGGAGTCCAGTGGACAATTCTGAATGCTCAATTATCATTTAAAGAAGACGGGTTATTAAAAGAGTTGAATGAGCATCCGGAGAGGTTTAGTCCTAATGTGATCTTGCGCGGGCTTTACCAGGAAACAATATTGCCCAATCTTGCTTTTATTGGCGGCGGAGGCGAAACGGCATACTGGTTACAATTGAAGGACCTGTTCAATCATTATAAAGTTCCTTTCCCAATGCTCGTACTTCGTAATTCATTTTTAATTGTTGAAAAAAAATGGCAGGAAAGGATTGCAAAACTTGGTTTTGCAATTGAAGACTTCTTTTTATCGGAACAAGAGTTGATGAACAAGGTTGTGTTGAATGAAAGCAAGAATGAAGTAAAACTAAATGGATCGTTGACTGAATTGGAGAAAATGTACGAGAGTTTCAAAAAGCAGGCAGCAGCAGTGGACAGTACTTTGGAAAAACATGTAGAAGCATTAAAGTTGAGAACGGTACAGCGATTGCAGGAGTTGGAAAAGAAAATGCTAAGAGCGGAGAAAAGGAAATTCAGTGATCACCAGCGACAGATACATGCGATCAAAGAAAATTTGTTTCCCGGCAATGGACTACAGGAACGCAATGATAACTTCAGTTATTATTATGCGAAATGGGGACCGGAGTTTATTCATAAACTATTTGAACATTCACTGAATCTTGAGCAGGAGTTTGTGGTATTGAGTGAGAAGTAAATCAGCTTAAAAACTTTTTAGCACAATCTCCCAATAAAACTTGTGTATGAAAAAATTGCCACTTCTTACTCCGCAGGAGCACCCTGTTTGTAACATTACCCATCAATGGGATCAAGCTCCATAGGAGCTACCTGATATCTATATGAGGCGACTCCTCCGGAGTCGATGTCATATTACTGCCGCTTCACTATAAACAGGATATCCCTTCGGGATAAAATACAGTTACCGTCAATTTATTTTAAGCTTATACTCATTTTAAAAATGGTGCTGCTTCCATCATCATTATCTGCCACTAAAACCAGGCGAATAAAATCTTTGGTTTCTTCAATTACCGTTGCGGATTCGATCTTCTGACTTTTAAATCGCGAATCGATTTCCTCGAGATCGATGATCTGATCAGGTTTAATGTCTCCTGAATTTAATTTACCGGAGATATTATCAATGATCCATAAATAACTCTTGCCGATCGCGCCATCATCATAGGCATTTCGTGTATCCTCCGTTGATACTGTCATGATCAGCTGGTCGGTTTGTTTTGCGTGAGTCAACCCGGAAATCCCTTTGAATAGGGCAGTGTCTGTTTGAAGGTCAAAAGGAACAATTGCGATGTTATAACTGCTGTCATTTTTTAAGAAGCTTTCATCAATACTGATCAGCTGATTGTATGGGTAACCTTTATTTCCCCTGTTCACGAGTATCAATTTCCCTGAGACAAAAGCTGCTCCTTCGATATTTAATTGTTCAATTCCTGCCTGTTTAACTTTGGCATAAGTAGGCTGGAGATATAAGTTATCCTTTGTCTTAGCCTGAATATTATATTTCCAACCGGAGTTTCTAAACGGGTCTAATGAGCCCGATCCGAAAAGAAATAGCAAGGTTTCATTATTGACGGAATAAATTGCTGAAGCTTCGAGGTCTGGTTTGGTGTCTTTGGGAATCCGGTTTCCGGAATGCAAAATAATAGTGGTAGAATCAATGATGCTAAAATTAGTATCCAGCACAATCATATTAGGTGCATCATCACCCATGACATATAATTTCCCATCATGATATTCGACAGCCGAAGCGGAAGGGTAGTCCAGTTTTTTTATCTCAATAAAGCGAAACTCAGAGTCTTTTTGACGACAGGAAGCAACAATCACAAGTATAAAAATGTAAAAACAGATTTTTCCAGGTTTCCTCATAATCCTTTCAATCCAGTTAATCGAGGTTCAGTCAAATTTATTTTCCCATCCCGCTTTTTTCATCTTCTCCACCTTTTTGATCACTTCATTATTGAGAGAATTCTTATAAGTAGTTACCTTCTTAGAAATTTTCGCGTCAAAAGTCCCAATGATCTCGGCTGCCAGGATACCTGCATTTTTCGCCGCATTTAACGCAACGGTTGCAACGGGAACACCATTTGGCATTTGAAGAATTGAAAGAACCGAATCCCAGCCATCGATACTATTTGCAGATTTGATAGGAACCCCCACAACAGGTAATGAAGTGATCGATGCAACCATACCCGGCAAATGGGCCGCACCGCCGGCTCCGGCAATGATCACCTTCAATCCTCTTGTCTTTGCTTTTTTTGCATACTCAACCATTCGAAACGGAGTACGATGTGCAGAGACGACTGTGACTTCATGAGCTATTCCAAATTGTTTCAACATATCCGAAGCCGCCTGCATTACAGCCAGGTCACTGTCGCTTCCCATGATTATTCCTACTACGGGTTTCATGTGGCAAAGAAAAGTAAATTGTTTCAAACAAAAAGCCCATCCCTCCACCTCTCTTCCCGTTGCTTCCTGCTTCGCATTAGCTCGCAGTCGCAATGACGCCGGAAGGGAGCGGGGCAGCAATCCTTATTGAGCTTTTAGTTCTTTCACATCGGCAAATGGAATACTCTTCACCAATATTGCATTCTTCTATATGATGGGATTGTGCGTGGATGGCCTTCCCAACGGGAAGGTCGGTCCGAAGGACTCCTTTGGAGGATGGACTTTTATCTTACCAAATCACCTTTCAGTCGAAGCAATTCCGTTTCGGCGAGTTTAGTATTATAACGGGCGGCGATTAATCGATTGTACGCATCTTCCAAACTCTTTTGCGCTTCTCTTAATTGTAGATAGGTGGCCTGTCCCAGGCGATAAGTTTCTAAGATTATACTTACATTCTCTTTTGCCAAAAGAATATTTGATTCTTCCAGCTCCAGCGCTTGTTTCTGCAACTGGTAATCACGGAATGCATTCAACACGTCAAGATTTACCAAGGATTTCTGATTATTAAAAATCAATTGTTGATACTGAACATTCAGCTCCGCCTGGCGTATGAGACGTTGGGTATTCCGGTTATTAAGAATCGGAATAGTTGCGGTGAACCCATAATTGTATCCGCGGTTGCGATTAAAAAGGGGCAGGGCAGGATTCAATGCAATGTCATTATTTGTACGATTTAAATTATAGGCAGAGTTAAACGATACTATTGGAAAACGTTCGGCTTTTCTTTCCCTCACTGTAAGATCGGCAATTTCAATATTCTTTTTTAGAAACTGTAATGTTGTGTTTGTGTTCTCAATATTATTTTGAATGTCGCCCAATAAAATATTTGGATTGATAGGAATCGAATCACTCACTTCGTAGGCACTGCCGGGTGCCACATTCATCGTTTGATTCAGGGTTTCTTTTAATTGCAGTATCAACGTAAGCTGGCGAAGTTGTGCAGCTTTTTGTGCATTCAAATCCACTTTACTCTGCAAAACATCCGGTTTTGCACCAACGCCAATGTCGAGCTTGCGTTGTGAAAGATCAACTCTTGTCTGGCTGATGCTCATTGTTTCTTCAACCGCACGCAATTGTTGTTTCTGGCGAACAATATCATAATAGGTATTGATGACAGTCGCTACGGTATTGATCACCTGGTCTTTGATGCCCAGCTCACCAAGCCGGACAAGCTCTTCCGCCTTGTCTCTTGTTACAAACATCTTGCCTCCATCGAATAGTGTCCAGCTCAATGTAAGTGAACCAACAAGGTTATTTGTTTTTACATCACCTTCTCTCTTGGTCCCCGTTGCAAATTCCTGTTTCTGATTGTTCCTGTTCCAGGTAGCGCCAACATTGCCATTCACCCTGGGAAGAAAAATGGCATTGCGATAAGAATAATCCAGTGCGGCTACCGCAGAATCATTTCTTGATAAAATAATATCGTAATTGTATTGCAAAGCTGTTGCGATTGCTTCCTCAAGAGTTAACAATCTTTGTGCTTTAGATGTGATCGTTAATAATAAAAAAGCTGAGCAAAGAACAGAAAGGAAAAGGGAACGCCTTGCCGAAACCCTTCGGGATTTCGTTTCGCTCAACAACATAAATTTTACTCCAGCCTGCCAGCAGGCAGGGAATTCATTTTTTGACATCGATCTAATATTAATCATGAGCTTCTTTCATTTCAGCAACTGCCAACTCAGTGTCGAGATTGCTGACTTTCTTTTTTGAAGAAAGATATGAATACAATGCTGGTACTACATATAAAGTAAGAACAAGTGCAAACAACATACCACCAACTATCACCACGCCGAGAGGCACGCGGCTTTTTCCGGCTGAACCAAATGCCAATGCAATCGGTAAGGCACCGAGTGTGGTAGCCAGTGTCGTCATCAATATCGGGCGTAACCGTGCAACAGCTGCATCGACGGCTGCCGGAATTTTTTTCTCACCCCGGCGGCGCATCTGGTTGGCAAACTCCACGATCAAAATCCCATTCTTAGTAACCAGGCCGATAAGCATGATGACACCGATCTGCGAAAAGATATTCCAGGTTTGACCGAGTAATTGTAATGTCAGAAACGCGCCGGCAAACGCCAGCGGCACCGTGATCATGATGATGAGCGGATCAATAAAACTTTCAAATTGTGCAGCCAGTACCAGGAATATAAGCACCAGGGCAAGCAACAATGCAAATAAAGTGTTGGAAGAACTTTCTCTAAAATCACGCGATGCACCAGCGAGTGCCGTTTGAAATGATGGATCGAGTACTCTTTCTGCAATCTTTTCCATTTCAGCAATGCCATCACCAATTGTTTTGCCGGGAGCCAGGCCAGACTGGATCGTTGCACTTTTAAAACGATTAAAATGAAAGATCTGCGGCGGGTTTGCCATTTCTTCAAATCTCACTACATTATCAAGTTGTATCAGCTCACCCCGGTTATTTCTTACAAAGAATCCTTTTAGATCCCGTGGGTCGTCACGGTCTTTTCTATCCACCTGCGCTATTACCTGGTATTGTTTTCCATTCATTATAAAATAACAGAAACGGCGACCACTAAGCGCCAATTGTAGCGTTGTGGAAATATCTGCAACCGATACTCCAAGCTCATTTGCTTTCAACCGGTCAATGGTGATCTGCAACTCGGGTTGATTGAATTTTAGATTCACATCCGAGTTCATGAAAGTTGGGTTTTTGCGAACCTCTTCCATGAACAATGGAACTTTCTCTTTTAATTTCTCAAAATTCAAATGCTGTAAAACGAATTGCACGGGGTTAGACCCGCGGCCACCAAGTCCCACCGATATCGTTTGTTCCTGTGTAGCAAAAACTCTCAGGTTGCTATACCGGCGGTACATACGGTTCATCTGTTGTGCTATTTCATCCTGTGATCTTTCCCTTTCAGACGCATCCACTAAACCCATACTTAGAAATGCAGCATTGCTACCCCCGCCGCCAAAGCCCGGCGCAAACGTAAGCACCACATGTCTT
>JAICPX010000458.1 GCA_025929635.1 Chitinophagaceae bacterium | reverse complement strand
GACATTCTTTATACAAATGCCAGGCATCGGATAAACCTGTATCACGATTTTCAAAGCCATGTCTATGGAGATAAAGACCGGATAGGGCAGGTAATGATCAACTTTTTGACAAATGCCATTAAATATTCGCCTGATAGTGACAAGATCGATGTCACAATACAAAAACACTCAAACGAAGAGGTTTCTTTTAGTGTCAAAGATTATGGTATTGGCATTGAAAAGCGCGAACAGAAAAAAATATTTGAAAGATTCTACAGGGCAAAGGGAAAAGCTGAACAAACTTATCCCGGCTTCGGAATTGGTCTCTTTATTGCTTATGAATTCATTCAAAAACACGGCGGACAGGTTTGGGTAGAAAGTGACAAAGGCAAAGGATCAACATTTACCTTTACATTACCAATTCTCAAAGAGCAATGAGCGTAAATACACGGATATTGATTTTGGACGATGACCCGGATATATGCACCATGATCAAAATGGTGCTGGAATATCATGGATTTGCTGCATTTGAGGCAGACAGCGAGGAAAGGGCAAACCAGGTATTGGCTTCTGAACCCATTGACCTTATAATAATGGATATGCTTCTTTCAGGTGCTGATGGAACCGATATCTGCCGGCGTATAAAGAATGACAAGGAAAAAAGCTCACTGCCTATATTGATGTTTTCTGCACATCCTACAGCAAGGGAAACATGTCTGGCCGCTGGTGCAGACGATTTTATCCCTAAGCCTTTCGAGATGAACGATCTTATTGCCAGGGTTACTTTTTTTATTGAGCGAAATCCAATCAGGCAAGATTAACATTCAAATTTGGTGCATCAAAATAAGAAAAAGGTTGAGCAAATACTCAACCTTCGATGGTTTTTCATTTCATAATTTAAGCGGTTCAAAAGCAGTTACTCGTGTTGCGGCCCACTATCATATCATTGATAAAAGGACATTGTTTTGACCGGATTTGAAATACAAAAGAGCCTGGCACCGTTAAAAACAACAGCGCAATTGTTTACACATTAAAAGGAGTGGTTGAAAATCTTCTGAAAAAAAGGAGCTTGTAAAAGGCCTGAAGAAAGAAAATGCTGGTGAAAAATATTTCTCTCCTGTCGGTTAAACAAATGTGAAGAGAAAAAATGAACGGACAAAATGAGCAACGAGCTCTACACGGTTTAGTTATCCACTTTTTGATTTATTTGATTTATATCATTTAAGTCTTTCTCCTCACACGACATGCCAAAGTGTATGTCTCGCAGCCTAATAGCGTAATTGTTGATCATAAAAATTACAAGTTGGTACATTCATTATCGAAATAATAAAGGTTGACCAGTTGATCAACCTTTACCTTATATCTAATAGTTTTTAGTTTACCGAGATCACATATTTACTAAGCATGCCATATTTTGTCGTGTATTGGTTGTCTGCTGTACTGGCGGCGATATAATATAAGCCTGGCGATAAACTGATTCCCGCATTTAATATCATGGGATCATTGATGGTTGAGACCAAGGCACCCTGGCTGTTGTAAACATTCAAACTTAAGTCAAGGTTACCTCCATCATTATTGGGACCAACATTTACAGGGACCAAGGATAAGGTTTTTGTCGATTGAAGGTTTATGGAAAAGAAATCAACATCTGTACTGCTGTTGATGAGACCTGTTTTAGAGCTGCTAAGGACGGCAGCACTTGATGTGCCGTTTGAATATTCATCACTAATGAATCCAACAACAGCTGCTATTTTAGCAACGTCATCCTGCATGGTAGTCGCTGAAATGGAATTGGGACCATTGTGCCATAGTGATAAGTTTAAACCATAAGCTGCACCCATTATCGGCGCCCAACCTATTTCGCCGCTACCTTGTCCCCAATTATACTCAGATAACTTAATTCCGTTTTCATCGTACACTGACTGGTGTCTTAAGCCCAATGTATGACCAGCTTCATGCGAACAAGCTTCAGCTACCTTTTTCACACTATACGCTAATAAAGATGAAAAGACAAAGCAGGGTGTATTATTACCCCAGGTAAATGAATTGAGATAAGAAACTCCACCGGCCTGGCCATACCATTCCCAGCTGTCAGTAATAACGACCCTCATTCTTTTTGCCGGGTTACCCGCATTATAAACGGCCTCATCTGTTGTGACGATGACATTAAAGGGAGAAAAATCAGCAACCACTCTTTGAAAAACCAGGCTGATCTCTTCTGGTGTTAAATTAGCCGGAGCGGCATTAATGGGCCCGTTTACATTCCACATCGTGTTGGCAACATACTGGCCATCGAAATCAAGGTAAATTACACTTGAGGAAGTTGCTGTTGTTATTACTCCACCACCGCCGTTTCCACCACCACTTCCGCCTCCATTTCCACCACCGCCTCCGGGTTTTCCCTTGCCGACCTCTGTGTTTATCGATGGTCGCTTGATCATATTGAATTCGGAAATGCCAAAACTGCAAGTTTCTTCTTCTGAATTATTAGGGCGGGGAAGTTGTTCATTAAGATGTTTTGAGCATGATGCGAGCAATAGCAGGCACGGTATCAAAAGGTTTTTCACTTGGATACAAATTTTTGTTTTTAAGGATTGGATTCTAATCAGCTATAACGTAAGATTCCGAAATAAATTTTCCACGTAAATGAAATACCATAATACTACCCAGGCTGATAGTAATCCTTATGTCAGCAGGCAAGGAAATATTCAGCGTAATCTCCCGGGGATCTCTTTCGGGAAGTTTCCATTAAAAGACAAAGACCTCATGGAGGTCTTTGAATTGTGCCCGAAACTGGATTACGACTAAGCCTCAGTCTGAATTATTTATAAGCTATGTGTGTCAAAATTGTGTCGAGAAAAAACAAAGAATCTTAAGGCGTGCTGGTAGTGTACTGGTTCAATTCACTTCTTTTCACTTTCTACCTGTCACTGCAAATATAAAACGTGAATAGCATCTAAACATTTTTTATTTCTTAACATCCAAACTTCCGGGGTCAATCTGCGCAATAGTATGTTCGATTTCATTTGTTTCTTTTCGACAAAGGAAAAAAATATCCATCCATGATGTGTTTTATACAGAAAACATGCAGATCGAGATTATCGTTTTTCTACTTCGATGAATGCGCATTCTCTAAGATAAGAATCCAATACCCTACATTTTTTTAATGTGCTCATCCAACATCTGGACACAATACCATTCCTGCCTCGGTAAATGAAAGGGGCCTTTGTATAAATTTCCTTTGGCTGTTTGCGCTATTGTGCCATCTCGATGCAAGTAACCAAACCATTCGCCATTTCTTTTATCATGAAAATGCCGGTAAGAGTAATCATGCACCAGTTTATGCCATTCTGCATATTTTTTATTTCCTGTCATTAGATAAGCAAGCAATGTTGCAATAATTACCTCGTTATGCGGCCACCAGAATTTCATGTCCTGCCAGTATTCCTGCACAGGTCTATTATACACATCACGGAAATATAATATGCCTTGATAGTCTTGATCCCATCCCCGCTCCCACATATAGTCAAGCATTTTACATCCGAGATCAATTAGGCGTGGATCATTGTTGCGGTATTTTGCTTCATGCAAAATAAACCATGCACCTTCAATGGCATGACCGGGGTTGAGAGTACGTCCGTCAATATGATCAATGATGCTTCCATCCGGCGCTACTTGTTCCATCACGCATTTGATATCATCTTTTACAAAATCCCTTTCAATCTCTTCTATCCATTTTGTTATCCATTCATCGCAACGATCATCACCGATCGTCTCTCTTAATTGCTGAGCCGTATTGATCATTATCATTGGTACACCGATTCCCTTTGAGGGCCGGGTATTGGTAAACTTAGGCTCTAATAACCCAGCCACAGTTGCATACTCAATACATTTTCCAAAAATT
>JAICPX010000149.1 GCA_025929635.1 Chitinophagaceae bacterium | reverse complement strand
TTGTGCCGTGGAATGCGACCAGGTTGGTGCCTTCATCGATCATTGTATATTCGATTGAATCGCCGGTTGCATTGGTAACAACCGGTGAAAGATCATCGATCACACCGCCGTAATAAATCTTTAATGATTGTATCCTTTCATTGTTTCCCTTCCAGTTGTCGCCCTCAAAATTCTCTCCTACTAAAAAGCGAATATTGATCTTGTCGGTTCTTTTATAAATGAACTTACCGGGGTTTAACCAAAACTCATGGGCAAAAAGCGGCGGAATAAAAGTGATCAGAAAAAAAAGAAGTATCGGTTTTTTGATATTGAATTTGCGCATCAGCATGATTCAAATTAGCATATTTACTTGATCAGGTCATCGATATTCCTGTCATTGGGTATCCTGCCTCGTTCTTCCAGCATTCGCATTTCCTTTGCATCCTTCAAAAACTCGGAAGCAAAAATAAATTCATTGAGGCGCTGGTTCTTGCTAAAAATGATCTCCTTGTTTGATCCTTCCCACTCTTTATGCCCCTGGTACATGTATAAAATATAATTCCCGATCTCCATCACGCTATTCATATCATGTGTATTCACAACCGTAGTAATGTTAAATTCTCTTGTGATCTCATTGATCAGTTTGTCAATTACCAGGGATGTTTGGGGATCAAGACCTGAGTTGGGCTCATCGCAAAATAGATATTTCGGGTTCAATACGATCGCCCTTGCAATACCCACTCTTTTTTTCATGCCCCCACTTAACTCAGCCGGGAATTTTTTATTCGTGTCTTTTAGATTTACACGGTCCAGTACTTCGTTGACACGTTCCAGTTTTTTTTTGTATGACCAATTTGTAAACATGTTCAGGGGAAACATCACGTTTTCCTGCACCGTTAAGCTATCAAACAGGGCTGAACCCTGGAAAAGCATCCCTATCTGTTTGCGGATCTCTGTTTTATCTGAACGATTCATTTTTGTAAAGCTTTCGCCACTATAGAGAACCTCTCCCTGGTCGGGCTCAAACAAACCGACCATGCATTTCATTAAAACCGTTTTTCCACTGCCACTTGTGCCGATGATAAGATTGCATTGTCCTGTTTGCATTATAGCACTCACATCATGAATAACGGTCTTATCCCCAAAACTTTTCTTTATATCCTTTACTTCGATCATAGGTTTATAATAATAGGGCAGCAAGCAAATAGTCCGCACATAATATCATGATACAGCTTACGACCACTGCTTTTGTACTGGCTCTCCCGATCTCCAATGCCCCGCCTTTTACATAGTAACCAAAATAAGCAGGGATGCTTGAAATAATAAATGCGAATGAGTAAGCTTTGTATAAAGCAAATATGACATTGTATTCGGAAAATGATTCAAGCAATCCCTGGTCATACGTGCTTGGCGGAATAATATTCGTCAGGGAACCGGCCAGGCGTCCGCCCCAGATACCCAGCACCCCGGCAATCACAACAAGCATCGGGATGACCACCAATGCTGCGATAATTTTTGGAAGTACGAGGTAAGTTTTAGTGTTTATCCCCATTATTTCCAATGCATCGATCTGTTCACTTACCCGCATGTTCCCAAGTTCGCTGGCAATTTTACTGCCAACGACACCCGCCAGCACAATACAAACTAAGGTAGGCGCAAATTCAAGGATAACGGTGTCCCTTACCACCTGGGCAATTACGGATAAAGGGATCAGGGGACTCACCAACTGGTAAGCCGTTTGTACCGTTGATACCGCTCCCATAAAAATTGAAATGATCGCAACGATTCCAAGAGAACCGATCCCAATCTCAGAACATTGGTGAATGAATTCTTTCCAGTACATCTTGGCATTTTCGGGACGGGAGATCATGCCTCTCAACATTATAAGGTACTGACCGATATCATTGAAGATCCTCATGAAATGCAATTTACTCAACACTACTAATAATCAATAATTATTAATTAATAATTATTGATTATTGATGATCACATTTCATTACCTTTCTCTTTCCTGAAACGTTTCCACCATTTCGATTTTTGAACGATCTCTTCAGTGGGTAATTTACTCTTTTGTGCATCAACAACAGCGATCATCGCCATATTTACAATGCTCCGGACCGAGCTTCCCAGCTGTAAAACATGGACAGGTTTTTTCAACCCTAATAAAATAGGGCCAATCGCATCAGCAGTATCGAGTTCTTTTAAGAGATTATAAGCGATATTTCCTGAAGCAAGATTTGGGAATATAAGCGTGTTCACATTCTTATCAACCAGTTCGCAGAAAGGATAGTTTTCTTTCATCAACTCGTTATTAAATGCCACACTTGCCTGCATTTCACCATCCACAATCAATGAGGGCATTTTCTGCTTTATTATTTTTCTTGCGTCCGCTACCAGCTTTGCTTCCGGCGAATTGCTGCTGCCAAAGTTTGAATAACTCAGCATTGCAATTCTTGGTGTGATGTTGAATTGCCTTACTTCTTTTGCTACCATTAAGGTGATCTCTGAAAGTTCTTCAGCGGTTGGATTAAAATTCACGGTAGTATCCGCAAGGAACAAAGGCCCTTTTTTTGTAAGCATCAGGTACATGCCTGCAATTTTTCCTACGCCTTCTTCTGTGCCGATAGTATGCAATGCCGGGCGAATGGTATCAGGATAATTTTTTGCCAGACCGGAGATCATACAATCTGCATCGCCAAACTCTACCATCATGCAACCAAAATAATTCCTGTCACGCATCACCTTCTTGGCTTCATATGCATTAAATCCTTTTCGCCCTCTTTTTTGGAAGAAAAGATCGCCATATTGATTTCGCTTCTCCAATGTTGTTTCACTCCTGGGATCCAGGATGGGCAATCCTTCTATATCAACGCCGCCTTCGGCTGCAATTAATTTGATCTTTGTTTCATCACCCAAAAGAATCGGGTAACCTATTCCTTCATCATAAATGATCTGTGCAGATTTAAGGATCTTCTGGTTATCGGCTTCAGCAAAAACTATTCGTTTTGGATTTCTCCTTGCTTTGTTGCCGACAACCCGCATCACCTGGTTATCCAGTCCAAGCCTGCGGTTCAGTTCATTTTCATAAGCATCCCAGTCTTCAATTTTATTCAATGCAACGCCACTGGCTATCGCAGCTTTTGCAACAGCGGGCGCCACAGTAGACAACAACCGTGGGTCAACCGGCTTTGGAATGATATAATCAGGGCCAAATAAAATATTCTTTTCGGCATAAGCCATATTCACAATATCAGGCACAGCAGTCTTGGCAAGTTCAGCCAACGCCCTGACTGCAGCCAATTTCATTTCTTCATTGATGCGATCGGCCCTTACATCCAATGCACCGCGGAATATGTACGGAAAACCCAATACATTATTTACCTGGTTTGGATAATCACTGCGACCAGTGGCCATGATCACATCTTTTCTTGCGCCTGTTGCATCTTCCCAGCTTATTTCAGGGTCAGGATTGGCCATGGCGAATACGATCGGGTTTTTTGCCATCGACTTCACCATATCACCTGTCACGCAATTACCCACACTTAAACCAATGAACACATCGGCATCTTTCATTGCTTCAGCCAATGTCATTTCACCTTTGGCATTTGCATAGGATTGTTTTAGCTCGTCAATATCACCTCTTCCATTATGTAAGACACCTTTGCGATCAAACATTAAAAAATTTTCATGTTTAGCGCCTAACGATTCGTACAAGCGACAACATGAAATAGCCGCTGCCCCCGCTCCATTCACCACAAATCTTGCTTTCTCGATCTTCTTCTTTTGTAATTCCAATGCATTCAGCAAGGCCGCGGCGGAAATGATCGCGGTCCCATGCTGATCATCATGCATCACGGGGATATGCATTAACTCTTTCAGCTTTTTTTCAATGTAAAAACATTCAGGTGCCTTGATGTCTTCCAGGTTAATACCGCCAAATGTTGGTTCAAGCGCTTTTACTATATCAACAAATTTGTCAGGATCTTTTTCATTGATCTCGATATCGAATACATCGATGTCGGCAAAGATCTTAAACAACACGCCTTTACCTTCCATCACCGGTTTTCCGGCTTCGGGACCTATATCACCCAGGCCAAGTACTGCAGTACCATTACTGATGACGGCAACCAAATTTCCTTTGGCCGTGTATTTATAAACATTCTCTTTGTTCGCCGCAATTTCTTTGCAAGGTTCTGCCACGCCCGGACTGTAAGCAAGCGAAAGATCTCTTTGTGTTTTTGCTTCTTTTGTGGGTACTACTTCAATTTTTCCGGGTCTTCCTTTGGCGTGATATTCGAGGGCCTGTTGTTTACGGAGTTCGTTTGGTTGCATAAATAAATTTTATGTTACCGGCTTTGTTTGTCAGCATTTTTTTATTTGACAAACTGCATTTCTATGCCGACGCTCCGGTCGGCATCCCAACCGGTTACACCGCGTCGGGACTATTGATCTTTACCGGCGATGCGCAGCCTGCACTGAGCGAAGCGAAATGTTCATCGCTTTCAATTCTACTGAGCAGTAACGAGCATCACAGCTAAGCCGGTATGACAAGCAAATTGGGGTGCAATGTACAAAATAATCGAGCTTAACAAGCTGCGATGATTTGCGAGCAACCTTTCAATTTGAATTTATTAAACGCAGTTCAGAAAGGAACGGGGAGAATTATTGCTTTGTAATTTTTATTTCCGCTTTTATCTTGTCAGCCGGTACGGGCGCGGGCACTGTACCCGGGTAAGGGGAAAGATTTACAAACTCGATTTTATAACCGAGCAAAACAGTGTCTTTATTATAGCTGCCGTATTTTAGTGTTGCTAAATTAAATGAAGTTGATTCGCCATTTTTTGTAAATGAGAAATGGGCGAGAGCGCTTCCCGCCCAGACGCAGATTGCATTTGCCGGGCAGCGGGAATCAGCAATCAAAGAATCAAAGCAAAGTCTTAGGTTGTCGGAACCAATATCTCCATTGCCACATTTTCTTAGTGCCAATTCAATCGTTCCTTCCCTTAATTTAACATCCTTCTTTGAGCAAGAATGTGCCATTACCACAACTGCGACCGGGATCAGATATAAGAACAACTTCATAGAAATTTATTTACCTGATTGACAATAGCTGAAAAACTTCCGTTGCATCCATGCTTGTGAAATTATAAGCAAGTTCCCATCCAGGCCATTAAACCCATTCCAACTTCAATGGCACTTTCATCAATGTTAAAGGTAGGAGTATGCACTCCCGAAACAATTCCTTTTTCCTTATTCATAACCCCGACACGATAAAAACAGGCAGGTATTTGTTGTGCATAGTAGCCAAAATCTTCGGCGCCCATTCTCAATTCAGTTTCACTTATGTTTTCCTTTCCCAGATATTCCTCAGCTGCTGTTTTTGCCGATGCATTCAATTCATCATTGTTGATGACGGCAGGATAACCCTTATCAATATGCAGATCCAGCCCGGCACCCATACTATGCACAACTTCCCTGGAGATTTTTTCTATCAATTGATGCGCTTCGGCTCTCCATTTTTCATCCATTGCCCGGAATGTTCCCATCAATTTTACTTCATTGGGAATTACATTGGTCGTTGCTCCTCCCTGGAAAGAAGTGATTGAAAGAACGGAGGGATCAAAAGGATTTGAATTACGGCTAACAACTTGCTGCAATGCAATAATAAGATGTGATGCAACCAGGATCGGGTCAACACACAAATGCGGTGAAGCAGCATGACCACCTTTTCCTTTTATGATGAAGTAAAGCTCATCGGCACTCGCCATCACTTTGCCGCTCCTGAAACTTGTCTTACCAACCGGCATTCCCGTGTGCACATGCATGGCAATAATGCCGGATGGCCTTGGATCTTCCAACACACCTTCCGCAATCATATAGCTTGCACCACCGGGATTCTTTTCCTCACCCGGTTGAAAGATCAATTTGATCGTTCCCTGCCATTCATTTCTTAATTCATTTAAGATCTTTGCAGCGCCGAGCAAGCAAGTTGTATGTACATCATGACCGCACGCATGCATGATACCTTTTTTTGTCGATCTGTATGGGACATCATTCTCTTCCATGATCGGCAAGGCATCAATATCTGCACGGATAGCAAACACGCGGTTATCGGGATCCTTTCCTTTGATCAAACCGACAACACCGGTAGTTGCCTTAATTTCATATGGAATTCCAAATTCGGAAAGCTTATTTTGAATGAATTTTGATGTTTCAAATTCCTGGTAGCTCAATTCAGGATTTGCATGAAGGTGATGACGTATTGCAATGAATTCTTCAGAATATTCTTTTGCCAGCTTTTTTATTTTATCGATCATCCGGCAAAAATAGTTATAAAAATAACCACGGAAGCCCAGCGGCACGGAGTAACACGGAGAAATTACCCTGTGATTCTTTATCTCCTTTGTGTCTCGGCGGTTTATAAATTCAGGCGGAGTTGCTTACTAATAGCTGAAGACGGTCTCTGTCTCTTTTTCCAGTTTTAGCTCGATAGTGTCGCTCATTATAAATACCCCTTGGGGAAAATATTTTTTTAACCGGTCCAGATATTCTTCGGCTTCTTTGCGCTCTTTAAAATTGCCCACTTTTAATTTGTAAAAAGGCGATTGATAAATGAGATATGATTTCAATTCCGGGAAATACGTATACACTTTTGTTTTTGCGGCTACTGCTTCATCCCTTTTATTCGTGTTGATGACAAGCAAACGATATCCCTTTCCAATCCGTCTTGCTTCACGGGTTGTTTCTTCATTGATCTGAATTTGCTTCTTTACCAACAGGTCGATGCGCGGGTCTTTATGTACGGTTATGGAATTTGTATCAGCCTGTTTGACCGGTATTGTATCCTGCCCAAAAGAGCGCATCGAAATAAACAGTACTGAGATCAGGAGAATTTTCATCATGTCAACTACGTTTCAAATTTCTTACCAAAATGGGTTCAAGAGGTTCAACGGGTTCAATAAGTTCAAAATCCTCTTCAACCTTTTGAACTTATTGAACTTCTGGAACTAATAACCCGAACCTGAACCCGCAATATTCTCAACGGGATGCCAGGTAGTTTTTATTTCCTGTGTATCCAGAATAAAATAAGGTGACTGACCTTGTTCGGTGTTCCACTTTAATTTATCGTAAAAGAAGATCCGTTTCAGGTTCATGGCACTTTTTTCCTGCATCATCTTTTTTATTTCAGAATCATTTTCACAGAAAATGGTTGCATTTACATCCATATGATTAACAAACCAGGGGGCCAGTTCGGCAACTTTTCCGGTCAAAATATTGACAACTCCTCCGGGAAGATCAGACGAATTCAATACTTCGGCAAAAGTGACTGAGCAAAGTGGTTTTGTTTCTGAAGCAAGCACAACACAGGTGTTGCCGCCGGCAATAACCGGCGCAATAACGGAAACCAATCCCAATAATGAATCATTTTGAGGGGCGATCATTGCTACAACACCCATTGGCTCAGGCACCGAAAAATTAAAATGTGAACTTGCCACCGGGTTTACGGCACTGAATAATTGCTGGTATTTATCGCACCAGCCGGCATAATGAATGAGTCGATCAATAGCAAGGTTCACCTCTTTCTCGGCTTTCCCTTTTGAGGAATCCTGTTGGATTAACTCATCAATGAACTGGGCTTTTCTTCCTTCCAGCATTTCCGCCATTCTATAAAGGATCTGGCCGCGATTAAAGGCGGCTCTTGTACTCCAACCGCCATAAGCACTTCTTGCTGATACAACTGCATCACGAAAATCTTTTCTTGAGCTTAGGCAAACATTGGCAAGTTTCTTACCAGCCGCATTTGTCGGAACATAATACCGTCCTGATTCAGTCCTCGGAAACTGTCCACCTATATAAATCTTATACGTCTTTAAAACTTCCAGTCGCTTAGAAGAAGATTTTTTCTCAATACCATCTTCACCGATATGAAGTGAAGATTTTTTTATTTCTGTTTTACTCATTTATTTCTTTTAAAGAGTTTTTTAAAGAAGGAACAATTCGATCTAAGTCTCCCCTTTAGGGGGACAGGGGGTTAAGGTTCAGGTACGGCAACAACCCATGCAATCCTCCCTCTCTTCCATAACCGCTTTCCTTATAACCTCCAAATGGAGAGCTCGGATCAAACTTATTAAATGTGTTTGCCCAAATAACTCCGGCTCTCATTCTCTTTGTCATATTAAAGATCTTGGAACCTTTATCTGTCCAGACCCCTGCACTTAATCCATAAGGCGAGTTATTTGCTTTCTCGATCACTTCATCATCGGTTCTGAACGTAAGAATTGCCAATACCGGTCCAAAGATTTCTTCCTGTGCGATACGATTGCTTTGTGCAACATTGGTAAATAGTGTTGGCCGGAACCAAAAACCTTTACCTGGCAATGAGCAACTGCTTTGATACATTTCACTTCCTTCCTCGGTTCCGATCTTTATGTATTTATGAATAGTTTCCAGTTGTTGTTTTGAATTGATCGCTCCAATGTCAGTGTTCTTATCCAATGGATCACCAACGATCAATGATTCAATTCTATCCTTTAATTTTCTTATCACTTCTTTGGCAACAGATTCCTGCACATATAATCTTGAACCGGCACAGCAAACATGTCCCTGGTTAAAATAAATTCCGTTAACGACTCCTTCAACAGCCTGGTCAAGCGGTGCATCTTCAAAAATTATGTTGGCGGCTTTGCCACCAAGTTCTAATGTTGCTTTTTTATTTGTACCGGCAATCGCTTTTTGAATGATCTTGCCAACATCAGTTGACCCGGTAAAGGCAATTTTATTGATATCGGGATGATTGACGATCGCTGCACCGGTAGCCCCTGCGCCGGTAATAATATTGACTACTCCCGGTGGCAACCCTGATTCTTCAATGATCTCTGCCAACTTTAATGCGGTTAAAGGGGTTGTTTCGGCTGGTTTTAATACAACTGTATTTCCTGTAGCTATTGCCGGTGCAATTTTCCAGGCGGCCATCAATAAAGGAAAGTTCCAGGGAATGATCTGTCCCGCAACACCAAGCGGTTGAGTGGTTCGGTTAGGAAATGCATATTCTAATTTATCAGCCCAGCCTGCATAGTAAAAGAAATGATTGGCAGCAGTCGGCACATCAAAATCGCGGCTTTCACGTATTGGTTTGCCTCCATCCAGTGATTCAATGATCGCCAGTTCTCTTGCCTTTTCCTGGATCATTCTTGCAATACGGTAAATATATTTTGCTCTTTCTTTTGCAGGCATTTTTTTCCAAACCTTTTCATACGCCTTTCTTGCAGCGGCAACCGCCTTATCAACATCAGCGACATTTGCCTCTGCCACTTCACTCAGTTTTTCTTCGGTAGCCGGGTTGATTGTGTCAAAATATTTATTGCCTGATGGCTTCACCCATTCCCCATTGATAAAAAGATCATACTGCTGTTTAATCGTCGCTGCACTTTTACTTTCCGGAGCAGGTGCATACTGCCATGTATCAAACTTCAGTTTGACCGTATTGTTTTTCTTTTTTGAAACT
>JAICPX010000207.1 GCA_025929635.1 Chitinophagaceae bacterium | reverse complement strand
TGCAATGTAGCTGGTGCTGGTGGCTCAAAAGATTACCTCAGTACGAGCCTGGACTCACTTCGCTATATGGTAAGATTAAATATTGAATCATGCATGGCACTTACGTTCACACTCCTTCCTTTGCTGGAAAAGAATGCACCTGCATATATTATTAATGTAGCCAGCATGGCTGGGTTTGCGCCAATACCAATAAAAAATATGTATTCAGCTACTAAATCGGCAGTCATTTTTTTTAGCTACTCATTACGATACCAGCTGAAAGATAAAAATATCAAAGTGAGCTGTCTTGCGCCCGGACCTGTATATACAAAACCCGAGATCAAAGCCGAAACCAGGAAACAATTGGGGAAATTTGGCGACAAAATGGCCTTGTCTCCGGAAACTGTTGGAGAAAAAGCCGTACGAAAAGCTTTGAGGGGCAAAATGATCATCGTACCGGGATTCTTAGCGCATACCATGTCCTGGTTCCTAAGATTATTACCACGTCGAATATCTGCCTCCCTTTATAATAGAGTAAGCAAGAAATAACATTAAAATGGACGACCATGGGTTTGCCGTATCATAAATCTCAACATGCCGGGAAATATCTTACCGGTCCGAATAGTCAGACTAATAAGCCAATTATTAAGCATTAATTTCTGAAGCAGTCGTCCTGCTTTCATTCGATCTGAAAACAGTTTGTTCCACCCTTTTGCGTATAGCTTTTCCATTTCTTGCCTTGGAATTTTCTTTTTTAAACAACGCTGGATCTGTTCAGCGGCGATCTTACTTGCATGTAACGCCATGCTCATGCCATTACCACATAATGGCGTTATCATACCTGCAGCATCGCCGATCATGAGTACATGATCCTGTATTAAGCTCTTTTTATCAAAACTTATTTGCGAAATCGTCACCGGTTCTTTCCAAAGCATTTCACACTCGCCAAATATTTTTTTTAAATGGGGATTAGCAGATAAGATGTCTTGCTCCATTCGCTTAATATCATTAGCACTATTTTGCAGATTGCCTGCGGTCGTTAAATAACATAAGCAGTATTTATCGTCCTCAATCTTTGATAGGCCACAATACCCATTTTTAAAATTGTGCAGCGCGATAAGATCATTGGGAAAATCACACCTGATATGATACTTGATTCCAATATAATTATTCAACCTGTTGCTTTTAGCCGTTGCAAAGCTTCGTTTCCATTTAATGTCAAGATTGCTGCGTTTGCCAAAACCCGCGGCCGTAAAGGTTGCTTCAAAATCGCCGTTTGTTGTCGCCAATATAAATTTATTATCCTTGTATGAGATCTCATTGACCCGGGTTTGCTCATGTATCGTTACATTATTTTCCTTTGCGAGTTGTGCCAACTGGTGATCTAATTTGTAACGACTGATCCCAAATCCCCCCAGCGGTAATAGCTGTTCAAAAAAATTTCCGTGGACATCAGATACCTGTAACCGTTTAATGTGAGAGACACCTAATGACCGCAGTTCGACACCCAGGGATTCAAGGAAGTCCCATGATTCATTGCTAATGTATTCACCACAGACCCGGTGAAAAGGATATTTTTCCTTTTCAAAAACAATGACCTTATGGCCAGACCTGGCAAGCTGAATTGACAGGGATAGTCCCGCCAATCCTCCACCAACGACAGCCAGATCATATGTGAAATCGTCCTGCAAAAATGTAATTGAAGATATTAAGCGGATAAAACAAAAGTTTCTATCGTAAGACCCGGGCCAAAGGCTGCTCCAAAAATGTTATTGCGCTGATCGTTGATCAACGCCTCCCTGATGCGTTTCAGGACAAATAAAATTGTTGGTGATGACATATTTCCATACTCCCCCAGGATATCATAGCAATGTTGCAATTGTCCATTTGAGAATTGCAAACTATTATGCACGGCTTCCAGTATTTTTTTACCCCCGGGGTGAACGCACCAGTGCGTAATGTCTTCTTTCGCCAGGTCAGTTCCAGCCAGGCATTCGTGAACAATGCTGTTAAAATCCTGTTCGATCAATTCAGGAATGTATCCACTCAGCGTTAACAGGAAGCCTGAAGAAGATAATTCCCAAACCATTTCCTGTTTGCTTTTGAATGAAACAGAAGAGTAAAAATGATCGATCCTCAAACCTTCGCTCCCGGGATGTCCGGAAACCAGAACAGCAGCCGCTCCATCGCTGAATAAAATTCCACTTGAAATATTATCGGGTGTATATTTTTTTTGAAAATGAAGTGTACACAATTCGACACACACGATCAGGACGTTTGCATTTGTATCAGTTTTACAAATCGCATCCGCCAGTTTCAGGGCATGGATGGCTGCATAGCAACCCATGAAGTTTATAGAGGTTCGCCATGTGGTTGCCGGTAAATTCAACAATTCTATCAATTCAAGATCCAGACCCGGTGCACTCATACCTGTGCAACTGACAGTAATAAGATGGGTGATCCGTTGGTCTTTGAAATTTGCACAACAATCCTCGATGGCTTTTAACGAAAGCGTAGCAGCCTGGTCGCGAAAAACCCGCATTCGTTTTTCTAACGACGGAAATGGTTCCAGGTTCTCAGTTGGGATAAAGAATTCCCATTTATCGGCAGGGAGGCTATAGTCGGCTAAAACCGAATAGCGTGTTTTGATACCGCTATACTTATAAAGATATTTCAGTTTTCTTTTTTCAACTTCACTGATAGCATAGACGCGGCTCATAAACTCGAAGATCTTTTCCTGTTCATGCCTGTATCCCGGTACTGCCGTTCCTATCGATATAATTTTACTCAAACCACCTCCATATTAATAAGATCAAAAAAGAAATGTTGGTACAGGTTGCCGCCAGCCAGTTCATCCTCATTGTATTTCTGAAATTTGCCTGCGTGTGATCTTTATGAACCAGTACAAACCATCTGATGAAATAAACGATGACCGGGATAAAAAAGATGCCAATCATCAATAATTGAGTCATTTGCCTGTTACTGATAAAAAATTGTGCCATGAAGACCCAGGCCAGCAAGTAGACAATTGCACAAAAGATAAAGGTTCCGTCATAACCCAATTTATAGCTGATCGAACTCACGCCATCATCAACATCCTGCTTGTGTTGATAGATCTGTGTGAGGGGATAAAAACCACCAACTAATAAAGAGCACACAACCATTCCCTGCCACGGCACCCAACTACTCTTGTCAATACTACTTCCATGATATACTAACCAAAATGTAGCCGCCCCCTGGAAAAGGATCACGATAAGATATCCGATGTATGGGTATTTTTTCAAACGAATGCCCCGATAGCTGTAGACCTTGGATGCACCTATATATAATAACATTACAGCTGTAAATAATGGCCCAATGATCAAACTCAATACGATCCCTGTTATATCTAAAACAATTGTTGTCCAAAAAAGTTGACGGGATGGTGGTGGGGGTCTCTCAAGCAACCCGATACTTTCAGTATCCTGGTCCATATAGCTATTATACCCGTTACTTGCCGGGTAGATCAGGAAATGCAGGATAAAAAATACCAGGATTGCATGGAACCAATTAATCTCCTGCACCTGTGCCAATGCAAATAAATAGATAGGCGAAAGAAGAAAAGAAAAGGGAATCCTAAGCAGTTTAACAGTTGAAGAACTCAGCATTGCACCAATGATTGATTATGAAAAATACTCAATAATTGGGCCGCATCAATGTACAAACAGGTATAACCAGTTATCCACATCAGCACAAGGTCGGAGAATGTGTGTCGTCTAATTATGTGTTGAAGAAATTAATCCAGAATTTTCGTTGGTTTTTAGAGGAAAAACTTTTGGCAGCAAGGTTAGGCGGGGCTATCTTTGCCATCCCAAAAAATGATGTGAAAACGCCTCATTTTAAGGGATGGATCGGTAGTTCAGTTGGTTAGAATGCCGCCCTGTCACGGCGGAGGTCGCGGGTTCGAGTCCCGTCCGGTCCGCAGGTCGTCCGCAAAAAGCTCATAGGGTATCTGAGAAGTTGGATAGGATTTATTGGTTAAAGTATTCCACGGATAAGAAAATTCAAAGAGGCTCGTTATTATCTGAGTCAACCCTTGAAACAAAACGAAACTAACTGCCCGGTATATTGCCAGGGCAGTTTTATTTTTTAACTAGTAAACATTAGTAGCAATGCAGAAAAGAAAAGTGCGTAATGCCTACCTATTTATTTCATCATTATTAGTTGGTTTATTTTCTTTCCCATTTGCCTTTGCAAAATCTGTCGAAAAAAGAGCGACACAGCTAAAGAATACAGTTTCAAGTCTTACTGTTTCTGACTTTATTCCCACCCTTCCCTCGGCGGTTTCCGTTTACGACAGCCTGAAACTGAATATGTCAGGTCTTAACCGCAAAGCCTTTGAATTAGCGCAAAAAGGCTTTGAAAAATTAAGAGCGCAGGGAGTTATCTTAAATGATAATACCATCTCAATTGCAGACTTCAGTTTACCCAGTACTGAAAAAAGGTTATACGTCGTAGACCTGAAAAATTACAAGGTTCTTTACAAGACTTATGTGGCTCACGGAAGGAATTCGGGTACCGTAATGGCTAGCTCGTTTTCAAACAGGACATCATCTTTTAAGAGTAGCCTTGGTTTTTATAAGACGCTTGATACCTACAATGGCAAACATGGATATTCACTCCGGTTACAAGGCCTTGAAAGAGGTGTTAATGACAATGCATACGAAAGAGCGATCGTAATGCATGGTGCGGATTATGTGAATCCTGCTTACATTCCAAGGCAAGGTTACATTGGCAGAAGCCTGGGGTGCCCGGCCGTAATGAGCAAAGAGGCAAAACCGATCATCAATACGATAAAAAATGGCACCTGTCTTTTTATCTATCATCCAAGTACGGCTTATCAAAATCAATCTTCTATTCTTAGCTGAACAGTTTAGGTTCAGAACTGTCAATCTTTATCTTTGGGCATTAATTAAACGACATGCTCAAGGTTGGAGTTTTTGGTGTAGGTCATCTTGGTAAGTTTCATTTGAATAATTGGAAAGAAATTCCCGGTGTGGAGATCATTGGGTTTTATGACCCGGATGATAAAAATTCAAAGGAAGTAACAGAAAAATATAAGATCAAAAGATTTGATGAACCCGGTAAACTATTAAGCGAAATAGATGCGGTTGATGTTGTTGCACCTACTGATCATCATTTTGCGCTGTGCGAAGCGGCAATAAAAAGAGGAAAGCATGTCTTTGTAGAAAAACCATTGGCTCAAACAATGGACCAGGCGCATGCCCTTGTCAAGCTCGTTAAAGAATCAAATGTTAAGCTGCAGGTGGGGCACGTAGAAAGATTCAACCCCGCGTTTCTTGCCGTTAAAGACCTGAAGCTGAACCCTATGTTCATCGAGGTTCATCGTTTGGCACAATTTAATCCAAGAGGTACTGAAGTAAGCGTGATACTGGACCTGATGATCCATGATATTGACATCATCCTAAGTATTGTAAAAAGCGATGTAAAATATATTTCTGCCAGCGGTGTGGGCGTCATGACCGAAACCCCTGATATTGCCAATGTAAGAATTGAATTCAACAACGGTTGCGTCGCTAATCTCACCTCTTCAAGGATATCAATGAAAAAAATGCGGAAGATCCGCATCTTCCAGAAAGATGCTTATATCGGCATTGATTTCCTCAACAAAAAATCCGAGGTCATAAAACTAAAAGACGATGAGACCGACAATGCGAATGTTTTTACATTCGATATAGAAACTTTAAATGGAAAAAAAAGCATAGCCATTTCAAATCCGCAGATCCCTGAAGTAAACGCAATAAAAAAAGAACTCGAGGAATTCAAAAACTCAATTGAAAGGAATACAAGACCCATAGTTTCCGAAATAGATGGGCTGATGGCTATGGATGTGGCTCACCAGATTTTACAAAAGATAGGTAACAACGTGATCGCCCGCTGATGAAGCAAAGCAAACCAATACATATCGCCTGGTATGTTCTTTCTGATTTTCTTACGGCTTCATTGGCCTGGGGTATTATGTATTTTTTGCGTAAGTATTACCTCGGGCTTACAGTCAGCGAAAACGGCGGATTGGCGATCGATGATAATTTCTGGCTGGGCATCACATTGGTGCCTGCCGGGTGGCTGATACTTTTTACGTTGGTTGGCTCTTATAAGTCATTATATAAAAAATCCAAGCTGCAGGAATTTACTACTGTTTTTGTTTGCAGTCTTATCGGCTGTGCTATCTTATACTTTGCCATATTATTGAATGACATACAGGAAGACAACAGCAATTATAAATATTATTACGTGGCATTCTTTTCACTACTCGCCCTTCATTTTTTCCTGACCATCATTGGCCGTAATATAATTCTGAATATCACACAAAGGCAGCTCAAAACTGGTCGGATCTATTTTAATACATTAATGATCGGCAATGACGAAACAGCCTTGAAAATACTCCAGGATACCCAAAAAAGCTTTCACAATTCCGGCTACCGGTATATTGGATTCGTAAGCACATCAACTAATGGTAAAAATGGGATCAGGAAGAATATTCCAGCGCTGGGAAGTATTGATCAACTGGAAAAGGTGATAGATGAAAATGATGTAAAACAGGTGGTGATTGCTTTAGAAAGATCCGAGCAGAAGAAAACCGAAAGCATCATCGAAAGATTGAGTGAAAAAGATGTTGAAATAAAAATACTTCCCAATACGCTTGACATACTTTCCGGTTCGGTAAAGACCAGTAACGTATTTGGTGCCGTACTTATTGACCTAAAAACGGGTTTGATGCCGGACTGGCAGCAGAATATAAAACAGGTCCTGGATGTTTTGATATCCGTACTTTTCCTGGTGCTCCTCTCACCATTTTTATTGTATATCGCAATAAGAGTTAAGTTTTCTTCCCCGGGTCCCATCATCTATAAACAGGAAAGAACCGGGTATAAAGGCAGATCATTCATGATGTATAAGTTCAGATCAATGACGGTCGATGCGGAAAAAGACGGGCCATCACTTTCATCAGGCAAGGATCAGCGAATCACAAACTGGGGGAAAACCATGCGGAAATGGCGGATGGATGAATTGCCACAACTATGGAATATCATTAAAGGCGAAATGAGTCTTGTTGGACCAAGACCCGAAAGAAAATTTTATGTCGAACAGGTAGTTGCCAAATTTCCCTATTACAGATATTTATTAAAAGTAAAACCCGGTCTTACCAGCTGGGGAATGATACAATTCGGTTATGCAGAAAATGTAGAGGAAATGATCGAGCGCAGCAAATTTGATCTCCTTTACATCGAGAATATTTCGTTGGCACTTGACTTCAAGATCATGATACATACTTTAAGGATAATCTTTTTGGGCAAAGGGAAGTAAGTAGTCAACAGTCGGTAGTTTATCAATTTGAATTTTGAACCACATAGGCACATAGGAACATAGATTTTCACATAGATTTCTATGTGTTTCTTTCCTATTGTGTCCTATGTGCCTATGTGGTTCCAATGTGAAGGTGTCATGTATAGAGTAGATATTTTGAATTGGATACGCTACCCAATAGTCGGCAGTTAGCAATTGACAATTTGTTTCACTATTTTTGAGAAACGATATCCAATTGAAAAAAACACTTTATACCCTTGCTGCAAACTGCATACTGCTTACTGCCGACTGCCAACTGAATTACTGGCAGCAACAAGTCAATTACAGGATCGATGTTTCATTAAACGATAAAGAACACACGTTGGATGGATTTGAAAAGATCGAGTACATAAACAATTCTCCCGATACACTTAGATTCATCTGGTTCCATCTGTGGCCCAATGCGTATAAAAATGATAAAACAGCGTTTAGCGACCAGGCAATAGAAAACGGTAGCACTAAATT
>JAICPX010000669.1 GCA_025929635.1 Chitinophagaceae bacterium | reverse complement strand
TCGCATGAAGCTTGGTAATATAATCAGCCTTTGACAACAGATTAGGTATTTGACCGAAAGGATTTCCAAGGTAATCCATATCCAGTCCTGCTACTATCACCCTGGTTCCGCGGAATGCAAGCTCATCGCAGACATTTGCTATTTCGGGGTCAAAGAACTGTGCTTCATCAACTCCGACCACGTCCACATCGTTCGCCAGCAACAATATTTTCTGTGAGTTATCAACCGGTGTCGATTGGATGGCATTTTCATCATGAGAAACGATCTTTATCTCATCATAGCGAACATCAATTGCCGGTTTAAATATCTCCACTTTCAAATTGGCTATTTTGGCTCTTTTTAGTCTGCGTATCAACTCTTCCGTCTTGCCACTGAACATCGAGCCGCAGATCACTTCGATCCATCCCCGTCGCTCACCTCGAATATTGGGTTCAATAAACATCGTTAAAATCTTGGATAATATATAATTGTTGGTAAAACTGTTTGTAATTTTAAAGACGGAACAATATTTGTGAGTATCCCGAAAAAATCCCTTATCCGCCGCCAAATGTAGCATAAACAAATGGAAAGAATTCAGACTCTGATCAATCGCCTCCAGGAGCAGGTAAGACAAAGTGCCGACGTTGCGCAAATGCAGCTCACACTTCAATTATTGCAAGCTGAATTGAACCAATTACAGAAGACCTCTGGAAGGACTTTGGGCACTTCCAAAGTTGCTGTCGTAATGCCCACACGTGTGGCAGTCGCAACCGCGGCCCCTGTGGTAGCTGAAGAAATAAAAAAAGAGATCAAAGAAGAAGAACCTGTTGTTATACCTGTTGTAAATGCAAAAGCAAAAAATGAAAGCCAGCCCGAGTTTCATTTTGATCCCATGAACGAGATCCCAACATTCTCCCAACATAGGATCGGAAAAGAGATAAATGAAGCGATAGAACAACAGCTATCACTAAATGACAGGTTAAAAGAGAACAGAACTGAAGTGATGCATGCAATAAAAGATACCCCGATAAGAGATCTGCGAAAAGGTATTGGTATCAATGATCGTTTCGTTTTTATCAATGAACTATTCCGTGGTGATGAACCCATGTATGAACGCAGTATAAAAACTATCAACAGCTTCAATATTTATCCCGAAGCAGAATACTGGATGAACAGGGAACTAAAGATCAAATTGGGATGGGACGATACAAGAGAAATTGTCACCCATTTTTACCAGTTAGTGAAGCGCCGGTTTTCCTGAATTTCATTGATGATCTTTTCTGTGGCTCCTTTGTTTTGCTGTACAAAGTCATATGAGCTTTTTGACACATCTCCCAGTTTTTTTGGGTCTGTCAGCAGCTTTTTCACTTCAGCGCTTAGCTCATTTGCAGATCGGACGCAGATCCCGCCACCGGCATCAATTAATCCAATAGCTTCATTGAATTTCTTATAATTCGGCCCAAATAGAACCGGCTTACCATAAACCGCTGCTTCAAGCGTATTATGAATTCCTTTATCAAAACCCCCTCCGATAAAAGTGATCGTTGCATAATGATAAAGCCTGGAAAGCATACCGATATTATCGATGATAAGACAGTTTGAGGGTAAGGCTTCATTGCGACTGCGCGCTTGCGAAGCGGGAAGCAAGTCAGTCGTCATTGCGAGCGGAGCGAAGCAAGTGAGT
>JAICPX010000341.1 GCA_025929635.1 Chitinophagaceae bacterium | reverse complement strand
GATCTGTGCAATACCGTATTCTTCAATATACCAACCGATCGCCTTTACGGCCTTCAAACTCCCAGGCTGCACCAGCATCTGGCCACCAGCATCCAGTATCTTTCTTCCCACTTCCCGAACATCAAACGCAATCGCATTGGCGCGACGCACTGATGTTGTATTCAGGTTTACATTATAAGCCACCAAAAAATCTCTTGCGCCGATCACTGTAGCGCCGCGTTTTGCATCAAACACAGACGGACCAAAATCAGGTTTGAAGTCATTGATCTTTTTAAAGAAACCTTCATATTCACCGGCACGGATCACAGAAAGATTGCTTCGGCTTTTATCCGCTTGCGCTTCTTCATATAAATAAACTGGTAGTGACAATTCTCTCCCTACTCTTTCAGCCAATCGCTGTGCCCATTCTACTGTTTCACCCATGGTGATATTGGCAACAGGAATAAGCGGGCATACATCGGTAGCACCCATGCGGGGATGCTCGCCTTTGTGGTTGCTCATATCGATCAGCTCACCTGCTTTTTTGATAGCTCTGAAAGCAGCTTCAACTACTGTGTAGGGATTGCCAACAAAGGTGACCACGGTACGATTTGTTGCTTTACCGGGATCAACATTTAATAATCTTACACCTTCTACTTTCTCTATTTCGTCGGTGATCTGCTTAATGATATTCAAATCCCGCCCTTCGCTGAAATTGGGAACACATTCTATGAGTTGCTGCCTGTCCATGCTGCTAAGATATTGATTGAAGCCATAAATAGGTTGAAGTGTATGATTTGTTGGCTGGCTCGAGCTCCCAAAGAGTAATGTATTCAAATGAAATAAGTGAAAACTAAAACCGTGATAGCGTGATTCCGCCGTCTATCATAATCACCTGCCCTGTTGAGTAAGGAAAATTTCCAAGCGCTAATGCACTGACTGCTTTTCCAACATCGTCAGGATAGCCCCAGCGTTTCTGGACAGTTAACCCTTCACCGATCAACTTATCATATTTATCTTTCACAGCGGCGGTCATATCGGTATAGATCACACCGGGCCGCACTTCATAAACTGGAATATCAAACTCTCCCAACCGGACCGCAAATAATTTTGTTGCCATACTCATGCCTGCTTTGGAAACGCAATATTCTCCCCGATTGACATGGGCTACTGTGGCAGAAACGGAAGAGATATTTATAATACAAGATGCAAATGAGGCATCCGCCTTTTTCTGTTCGATCATCCAGTTGGCAATATGTTGTGAGATAAAATAAGTGCTTTTGAGATTAGTAGCCATTAACCTGTCGAAACTTTCTTCGGTTGTTTCAAGAATATCTTTTCTTTCTTTTGGCGCAACGCCTGCATTGTTAACAAGCACATGGAGTTTGCCAAAATGCTTTTTTACCTGTTCAATTATTTTTTTCCTGTCATCTGTCAATGAAACATCACCCTGGCAATATAAAACGTCAGCACCTATGTTGCGCAGTTCCTGCAAAGCATCAGCAACGGCTTTTTCTTCTCTTACCCCGTTTACGGCAAGATCAAAACCGTTTTGAGCCAGATGTTTCGCAATACCAAAACCAATGCCCCTGCTTCCTCCGGTTATTAATGCTACTCTCTTCATAATGATTTTTGTAGTTTATAAGTTTTTGAACCACATAGAACATAGGACACATAGAAGGAAACACATAGATCTCTATGTGAAAACTCATGTTTCTATGTGCCGTAGCCTGCCCTGACGAAGGAAGGGTGGTTCAAATTAAAGATCCGGAATATCAACCCAACAACGTTTGCTCCAGCTTTCTATTCCTTTCTCTGCCAATTGTACCCCTTTCGCACCATCACGCAGATCCCAGGGAAATGGTTCATCTTTTACAACATGCTTCAGAAACAATTCCCATTGAACTTTGAAAGCATTGTCATAGGTATCCTGCTCCTGCACTTTTGTCCAGCCATCAAAAAAATTTATGGGTTGTGGTATATCAGGATTCCAAACAGGTCTTGGCGTGTTTTGATAATCCTGGATATAACATTCACGCAAACCAGCCACAGCCGAACCCTTCGTCCCATCTACCTGTAATGTAAGTAGATCATCACGCCTCACCCTCACCGTCCACGAAGAATTGAAATGCGCAATGATTCCACCTTCCAGTTGAAACGTTGTATAAGCTGCATCGTCAGCAGTGCATGCATACTCCTTTCCCTGTTCATCAATTCGTTTTGGGATATGTGTTGCCCCGAAACATGAAACTGCTTTTACTTTACCAAATATATTATCCAGCACATAGCGCCAATGGCACAACATGTCAACGATTATTCCTCCATCATCTTCTTTGCGATAATTCCATGAAGGCCGCTGTGAAGGAATTGAATAACCTTCAAAAACCCAATAACCAAATTCACCTCTTACGGACAGTATTCTTCCAAAGAAACCCTCCTGGATAAGCTGTTTTAGTTTTAATATACCGGGAAGCCAGAGCTTATCCTGAACCACCCCGTTTTTTAACCCGGCATCTCTACATAACTGATAAAGTTCCATCGCAGTTTTTGTATCTGTTGCCACCGGTTTTTCGCAATAAATATGTTTGCCTGCTTTCACAGCTTGTTTAACGGCCTCAGCCCTTCTTCCTGTCACCTGCGCATCGAAATAAATGATATTATTTTTGTCAGCGAGTGCTTCATCGAGATCGATTGTCATTCTTTTTATCCCGGATAGTTCACAAAGTTTTTCCAGCTTACTAATGTTTCGTCCAACGAGGAGTGGATCAGGAAGAATCGTTTCATCTTCGCTGATCTTTACACCTCCTTGCTTGATGATCGCTGCAATAGATCGCAACAGGTGCTGGTTGGTTCCCATACGTCCTGTTACGCCATTCATGATGATTCCTATCTTATGTTGCTTCATGTGTTTTTGGTTAAAAAGATCCAAATCACAAATTTCAAGATCTAAATAAAATTCAAATCAAAATCAAAAACTAAAGGTGATGCAATCTTTTATTTAAAATTTTAAATTTATTCTCTTATTTATTTGGTTCTTGTTTTTTGGTTCTTGGAATTTGCCCTCTTATGTTTAAGAATTTTCTTTATAAGCTTTTATTATTTTTTTCAAAAATTGGGCTTGATCCTGCTGCCAGTATTTACTGGAAAAAATTTCTACTTCATAAAAACCATTGAATCCTGTTGCTTCCACCCATGAGCGTATTTTATTTATGGGAATACATCCATCTCCCATTAAGCCACGGTCGAGTAATATATCAACGGTTGGAGAATTCCAGTCACAAATATGAAAAGCGAATAAATGACCATTTTCTCCGCAACGTTTTATTTCCTGTTCCAAAAATGGGTCCCACCAAAGATGATATACATCCACTGCAACACCAACATAAGGGGAATTTATTTGCTCCGCCATATCATTTGCCTGTGCTAATGTATTGATTGCTGAACGTGAGTCTGCATACATGGGATGTAATGGTTCAATAGCCAGTTTTATTCCTGCAGCTTTTGCCTGGGGAAGAATTGTTTCAATGCCATCCTCGATTTGCATTCTTGAATCTTCAAGTGACTGAGCCGGATCCGCTCCACAAACGAGCACGATCAACTGTGTTCCTAAATCTGCTGCTTCTTCGATTGTTTTCAGGTTATTCTCAATCGCGAGTTTTCTTTTTTCTTTTTCTTTATTGGGAAAAAATCCTCCGCGGCAAAGCGAAACTATCTTCAACCCATGATCACGCAATAGCTTACCCGTTTGTTTGATATCCCGGTTCACCAGCGCATCCCTCCAAACAGTAATTCCTTTTACGTCTTCAGCCGAATAATTCCTAGCGGCTTCTTCAATGCTCCAGGGTTTGGTGGTGATCGTATGGATACACAATTGCGAAAGATCAGTTAGTTGTTTGGCGCGCATTAAATGCAATTGAAGAATGTATAGTATTTCTCATTATTGATGACACGTTGCAGGTAGAGGCAAACCTCACGCATATGATAATCTCCCCACATGCTTGATTCACCATTTGGGATCTTGCTGCCTGCAGGAACATGATCCCATCCATTAGGCCGATGATAAATGGAATGTAATAGCATTCCCTCGTGAGCATCATGAATACTCAAATACGGTTCATCCAATAACGTATTCACTACAGTAAGACCGGCCTGCCAGTAATGATTCCCGTTTTTATCATCCCCTTTATCTTGTAAATATTTTCCCAATCGCAACAACCCTTGCGCACCGATCGCTGCTGCTGAACTATCAACCGGCTCATAATCATTAAATGGATCAGCAGCTTTAGTTAAGTGATCCCCCATTTTCGAAAGCCCTGGTGCACCGGTATCCCAATAAGGGATCCCATCCGTACAGGAGTTTTCTATGTAAAAATCACAGGTTGCTTTTGCAGCTTTCAGCATAAACGATTCTACATTATTTTTTCCCACAAAATTTTCCAGCGTTGTTTCATCTAACGAATCAAACCATTCCAGTTGTTCGGCAAAACCACACATGGCCCACGCAAGTCCTCTTGTCCATGTTGTAAAACCTGAAAAGCCCTGTTGCGAATTAGGACACCGGAAATTTCCGTCCTTCACATTAAAAATACTCTCATGAGCGGTGCGGCCCCAAACATCATAACTATCACGTCCTTCTCCATAAAATATAGAATAGTCTGCCGTCGCTTTCAAATGTTGGATGGTACGCTCCAGTAAATTTATTTTTACATCACCCTCTCCCTGGAAAACATGACCAAGGCAGTGACTGACAACCAAAGCGCGACAGGAACGGATTGTATCTACAAATAAAGAATGAGGGCCATTGAACGAATAAATGAATCCCCCATTCTTAATTGTTGTCCACCTGCTGGCTTGCACGGCACCGGAAATTTTCAATGCTAATTCGTAAAAACATTTTTCCCATTTATTGAAAGGAATCTTATCTTCTTTCATTAACCGGAGCAAATTGCCATAAGTGCTTACATTATTAAATCCATGATCATGCACGCCGGTGTGACTAATATGCGGCGCCATTTTTTCTACTGTTTTTTTCCTCGCCGTTTCCAGGAAAGATGTTTCGCCTGTTGTATCATATTGGAGAAGAGAAGAACCGTATTGAAATCCCTGGGTCCATTCGGTCCATCCTCTTGTAGAGTACTTTCCGTTTATTGTGAACACAGGTGACCCGTTACTTTCATCATAATGCGTTTCAATAAGTTTTATTTTTTTAGCAGATAGTTCCCAGAACCTTGTGAGTTTATTCTTTAGATCAGATGGTCTTAATGTATCATTAATTCGGATCATAGTTGTAAATATAAAATATTCCGGTGTAGAAATATTGAACCACATAGGCACATAAAT
>JAICPX010000393.1 GCA_025929635.1 Chitinophagaceae bacterium | reverse complement strand
GTAAGTAATCGATCACTTTTTTCTCATTTCCCTGTGCCACATCAGCTGGTGTTCCTTGTACTACAAAAGTATTTTTCCCAAATGGCTCGATCATATAACCAAGCTGCTGCAGGTCACTCATCAATTCATCCAATAAAACTGCATCAGCAGGCGACAGCTCAATTGTAACCGGGAACATGCTGCGTTGAGCTGCTACCGCTTTCCCTTTTGCTGCTTCCTGCAACCGTTCATAAATTATTCTTTCATGTGCGGCCTGCTGGTTGATAAGAATAAACCCGTTTGGT
Source organism: Chitinophagaceae bacterium (assembly GCA_025929635.1). Classification (GTDB taxonomy): domain Bacteria; phylum Bacteroidota; class Bacteroidia; order Chitinophagales; family Chitinophagaceae; genus VBAS01. The sequence continues at coordinate 4,281 of JAICPX010000393.1, read as the reverse complement.
GTTTGAGAAAGGATGAATTGGTTGTGAAGTTGGGTGAGTGGTGAGTTGTGAGTGGTGAGTAGGGTTGCTGATTGTTGGTTGCTGGTTGCCGGCTGCTGACTGCCGACTGCCAACTGTGGACTGTCAACTTCCGACTTCAGACTTCCGACCTCAGACTTCGGACTTCCTTCATAAAACTCTCTCCAATGCTTCAACTCACTTCTATTGGTTGGTTCAATAAAATGTGCCCGGTTTTTTTCCGTAAATCCTTTGAAGATTGAACCTGCCGAAGCCGCGGATTGTTTTTCTTCAGTAAACGGTTGTTGAATTGATGATAATTGCTGTATCGATGCATCCAATTCAAAATCCAAAGTAGGAGTGACACTAAATTGTGCCAGCGCATGTTTTACAGCCGCCTGAACAAATGCATAAATGATCTTTTCGTCTTCAAATTTTATTTCCTGTTTCGTTGGATGCACATTCACATCCACCTGTGTCGGGTCAAGATCAATGAAGAGCACATACATCGGGAAAGCATCTTTTGTGATCATTTCCTGGTATGCATTCATCACCGCATGATTTAAGTATGCGCTTTTAATAAATCGGTTATTTACAAAAAAGTATTGATCACCCCTGGTCTTTTTCGCTGTGTCGGGTTTACCCACAAAACCGTGGATATTCATGTAATCGGTTTCTTCTTTAACCGTTACAAGCTTTGTATTATAAGAATTACCAAGCAATTGAAGAATACGTTGCTTCAGCGTACCTGCTTCAAGATGAAAGATCTGTTGATTATTTGCCGTGAGCGAAAAAAAGATTTGAGGAAATGCCAGCGCTACTCTTGTAAACTCATCAACAATATGCCGCATTTCGGCCGTATTGCTTTTCAGAAAGTTTCTTCTTGCAGGAACATTGAAGAATAAATTCTTCATAGAAATGCTGGTTCCTTCCGGTGTTGCAACAGGGTCCTGTTTTTTTACAACACTATTCTCAATTTCAATATAAGTTCCTGTTTCATCTTCTTTTCTTTTGGTTTTTAGTTCAACTTGTGCCACCGCCGCAATGGAAGCAAGTGCCTCACCACGAAATCCCATGGTTTTTATGTGAAACAGATCATCAATGGTTGTGATCTTTGATGTTGCATGACGTTCAAAACTCATTCTTGCATCGGTTCCGCTCATACCACTGCCATTATCGATCACCTGCACCAATGATTTGCCGGCGTCATTAATGATCAGCCTGATCTCGGTTGCACCCGCATCCACCGCATTTTCCAACAATTCTTTAACAGCCGAAGCCGGTCGCTGGATCACTTCACCTGCGGCAATCTGGTTGGCAATGTTGTCTGGCAATAACAAAATCTTATCGCTCAATTCCTGTAATTTTATCAGCTAAATTACGTCGATTACCTCAAGCAATTTTCATGAAAAAAATAATTGTACTCATTTCAGTTTTCATTTCTTCATTTGCTTTTTCGCAAAGCAGGAGCAGGCTGACCCTTGATCAATGGGTGGACAGTGTTTTTAGTTCATTGACACCTGAACAAAAGATCGCTCAATTGATGGTAATACGAGCTCATTCAAATCTTGGTGCGGACCATGTTGCCAAAGTAACTGGCGACATTCAGAAGTATAATGTCGGGGCATTATGTTTTTTCCAGGGTGGACCAATAAGACAAGCAAACCTGACTAATTTTTACCAGGGTATTGCGAAAACACCATTGATGATCACTATCGATGGGGAATGGGGCGTCGGGATGAGATTAGATAGTGTTACAAAGTTTCCATTCCAGCTTACTCTTGGGGCAATGGATGATCAGCGTCTAGTTTATGAAATGGGACTGGCGGTGGGTGAACAGTGTAAGCGGCTTGGGATTCACGTTAACTATGCGCCGGTTGTTGATATCAATAATAATCCAAACAACCCCGTTATCGGCTACCGGTCATTTGGTGAAGACAAATATAAGGTTGCAAAATTCGGTATTGCCTATATGAAAGGAATGCAGGATGCAGGTATCATGGCTTGCGCCAAACATTTTCCGGGGCATGGTGATGTTGATGTTGATTCGCATCTTGATCTGCCGGTGATAAATAAGAACCGGGAGCAGCTTGATTCAATGGAGTTATACCCTTTTCGTGAAATATTTAATGCTGGTGTTGGAAGCGTAATGGTTGCTCATTTGTCGATCCCTTCGATTGATGCTACTGAACATGTAGCTACCTCAATTTCCAAGAATAGTGTAACAGGTGTCTTGCGAAATGATCTTAATTACCAGGGATTAACATTTACTGACGCGTTAGAAATGAAGGGTGTTGCAAAATATTTTCCCGGCGGCGTCATCTCTGTTGAAGCCCTGGTGGCCGGTAATGATATGCTTTGTTTGCCCGAAGATGTAGGTAAAGCTATTGATGCAATTAAAGATGCGATCAAAGACAACAGGTTGACCTGGGAGGACATTAATTCAAAAGTTAAAAAAGTATTGAAAGCAAAATACCAGCTTGGATTAAACCACCTGAAACCAATTGAAACAACCAATCTTCTTCGTGACCTGAACGCAAAAACGGATGCAATTAGATTAAAAGTGGCCAGGGAATCAATCACCGTCTTGAAAAAGGCAACGGGCAATGCTGCTTTACCGCTAAATAAAAACTCCAAGATCGCTTATGTAGCTATTGGAGAAGCGGAGAATAATAATTTCGGAAAAAGCCTGGCGGAAAGCTATAAAACAGATGTTTATTCTCTTTCATGGAAAGATGGAGATGGTAAGGCTGATGAGATCTTTGAAAAAGTGATTGATAAATATGATGCTGTTGTGATCGGCATCCATAATTTCAGCAATCGCCCGGCAAATAATTACGGTATAAGCAATTCATCCCTTTCACTTTGGCGCAGGTTGAACAAACCAAATAGTATTACACTTGTTTTTGGAAACGTTTTGGCGGCGGCTGATTATTGTAATGCAAATGCCTTGATTGCCTGTCACCAGGATGATTATATCACAAGACAGGTTGCCGCTGATCTGTTGAAAGGCAAAGTAGCTGCATCAGGAAAATTGCCTGTGAGAGTTTGTAATTATTCAGCGGGTTTTGGAGTTGATATGGCGGCAACTGAATTGCCCGAACCGATGGAAAAGAAGGCGATCATGACGCAAACAATTGATTCAATTGTGTCCGATGCGATTGCCCAAAAAGCTTTTCCGGGTTGCGTAGTGCTTGCTACAAAAGGAGGCGAGATCATTTTCAACAAAGCTTACGGTACTTATACATTTGATGATACCAAACCGGTAACCCTTGAAAGCATTTATGATCTTGCGTCCGTTACAAAAATCTCCGCGACTACTGTTTCAGTAATGAAACTATATGAAGAAGGAAAACTTGATCTAAAAAAAAAGTTAGGGGATTACCTGCCTTTTGTAAAGGGAACTGACAAGGAAGATCTTAAAATAGACGATATTTTACTTCACCAGGCCGGGCTTGTTCCATTTATTCCATTTTACAGAGAAACAATAGATAGCGCAACCGGCACTCCTGATCCCGGTATTTATTCCGATAAACCAAGGCCCGGGTATACAATTAGAGTTGCAGAAAATGTGTACATGAGAAGCGACTGGCAGGATACGATGATGAAACGCATCCTGTTAAGTCCGGTAGGAAGAAAAGGGCGATACGTTTACAGTGATAACGATTTTATTTTTTTGGGAAAGATCGTCGAGCAACTTAGCGGGATGACACTGGATCAATATGTGCTGAAAACTTTTTATAGCAGGCTTGGGATGCGAACAACGGGTTTTAAACCAAGAGAGCGTTTTTGGAAAGAAGGATTGATCGTTCCTACAGAGCATGAAAAACATTTTCGTCAGCAATTGATACAGGGTGATGTGCATGATGAAGGGGCATCAATGTTTGGGGGTGTGGCTGGTCATGCCGGGTTGTTTTCAAATGCCTATGATCTGGCTATGCTTTATCAAATGTTATTAGATGGCGGGACGTTTAATGGCGAAAGGATTCTAAAAGAAGAAACGATAAAACTTTTTACGGCTTATCACAGCAAGGATAGTCGCCGGGGTTATGGTTTTGACAAACCCGAAAAGGACAATGCAACAAGAAGAGAGCCTTATCCATCGTTGCTGGCTTCGCCAGAGACCTTTGGGCATACAGGTTTTACCGGCACTTGTGTTTGGGTGGATCCAAAGCATGGCCTGGTTTATATATTTCTTTCAAACAGGGTGAACCCGACTAGAAATAATCCATTGCTTTCGCAATTGCTTATCAGGGGAAAGGTTCAGGATGCAATCATTGAAGC
>JAICPX010000200.1 GCA_025929635.1 Chitinophagaceae bacterium | reverse complement strand
GTCATTACTCTTTCCACTGCTCTTCCAGCGGTCTAATTGCTTTTTAAAATCCAGGTAGGTGGAATAAAATTCAAACTCCTGGTTGGCCCAGGTGTTTAGTTTATTCCAGTTGCGTATCAAGCTTTCATGGGTTATATCGAGCACGGTATCTGCCGAAATTTTATGTGTAGCAGGATCATCTGTTTTAAATGGTCTGATAAACGAGTTTCCTTCTTCACGATAAATACTGAGTACTTCACTTACCACTTCTGGTGTGATCGCCGGTGAATTAATAATCCCGGTGATTTCACCGAGTGACATGCGATTGCGAACAGCACGGCTGTTATCAATCTTCGTCAGGCAACTAAAGGTGAGGGCTATGATACGCTTAGCAGCCTGTTGTGTAATGGTCTTGTCCGGGTAGGTAGCATTATGATACTCCCACGCATTTTCATACAAAACGCTTGCATGGATTTCAATCACTTTATTCAAACCCGTATCCTCGAAATATCTCTGCCGGGTCGGAGGTAAGTTATTAAACCATTTCCTGAATTCCGGTTGTTCTTCATCGGGTAATTCAGAAGCCGGCATACCTCCTACCATGGCATAATGAATAAGGTCCATTTCCTGAGTGCCGTGTTTGGCAGCAAGCCAAATTTGACTCAGTGCATGTTGAAGAATGGGCAATTGATCCACCCCGTCTGCAATATCATAAACGAGACGTTCAATTAGTCGTTGCGAAATCCTGTTACCGCTTAATATGGCAGGTTCTTCAATTACCTGTTTCAGATCTTTTCGCTTTAATCTTGGTACAAAGAATTGCGAAAAACCAATGTACTCAGGTAAGCCGCGAAAAGCAGAACATTGGCCGATATAATCTGAACGCATGGTGCAGATAACATATACCGGCAAATTCCGTTTGATGGCAATACGTGCAGTTTCCAATACCAGGTTCACAACGATTTGCGAATCCTGGGAAGGGGCTTCATTATAAAAATTCTCAGGGTTGGTAAAAAATTCTTCAAACTGGTCCACGATGATCATCAGGTTGGCTGCCTTTCTTTGTCTTTCTTTCTTCCCGGAGGCTGTCATTTTTTTCCAATGCTCATCTTCATCATCAATATAAAAATCAGAATTGGTGTACAGGTCAACCAGCGAAGAAAAACCACGTCTGAGTTCTGTTTCAATAGTTGATGACCTGGTGTTAAAAGTTTCTGCCAGGGCATCGGCCATATTATTTACCGGGCTTCGTTCCGGTCTGAAATCAGCAACCACCCAATTGGTATATTTCGCCTTAAAAAATCCAGCTCTTGCATTAGGAATAAGACCGGCATAAATAAGTGATGACTTTCCTTCGCCAGAAGCGCCGGTTACCATCAGGAATTTATTTTGCTCCAAAAGGGAAGTGATCTGGTCCACCTGCAGATCACGACCTTTGAAATAAAGACTTTCTTCTTCCGTAAATGACCGTAGTCCGGTATAGGGGCATATAGTTAGCTGATCAATCATCTATTCATTTTCGTTTACATAAGGAAGAAATAACCGGTAGAAGAAGAATGTATTGTCCTGGAACTTCTTCCATTCTTTTTTTGTGTTTTGCGATAAATTGAATCCATAAATGCTGCTTCGCAAAAAATTTGCCTTGTCTGCTGCTGAAATAAGAGGGGGCGCCTGTTGTATTGATTTGTACAGATCCCCATGACCAGCATATGCTCTGCTAAACCTTGTTATAGATGCAAACTTATTACCTGAATTTTTTATAACCCGGTACGCTTCTCCGGAATTTTTTTCCGGGTTCAAATACATCAGCGCAATTGCTACCTGGTGACGATTGGGTTGAAATGCAGCCGGATTGTCCAGACGGTTCATCTCAGTACGGGCAGAATCAAGCAGCCGCTGTGCCAACTCCGGAGATTGTTTATTTAATGATATCAATTGGCTTGCATAGGCATAAAGAGATGAGCGGTTAGGTTCTTTCTTAAATACATTAATAAATGATTTGGCTAAGTCAAACTGATCGTTAATTGTCAGGTGAGCTATCGCATTTGCTGTTAATTCAAAAGAATAGTTGTTGACCCATCCAAAATTTTTATATTGAAATGCATTAAGGAGTTTATCCAGCTGTATCTTTTTAAGGTACGTAGTACTCCTGGCAGTTTCATCTTTATTAAATACCTGATCGCTGAGATGCAGGTAAAGAATATTCATATCTGCCGATTGATTTGCTTTTCTTTCTTCCAGTTTAGCAGCCAGCCGTTCCATCAATACCCGGGGCATCGGATCCATAAGAAAAATACTTCTGAGAGACATGAAAACCTGGTAATCGAGCAGCCATAGTTCAAAATATTTGAAGTAATCATTCCTATCATAAAGTGAATCAAATAAATTATGATCCAACACATACTTAATGAAAGCAGATGAATTATAAAACAGTGGAATTGATCGCGGCTCAAAAGGATGAAACGGGACACGGTAATCGGGAAACAGAAAAAGAAACTTCCGGGGCATTGTAATTAAATCGGTGCCTGATGAGCCAACAACAGAAACAGACTTTTCCAGGTATTCATCAGGTACCTGCTGATAATATGCAATGGCGTCCTTATAAAACTGATCAGTTTTCGTTTCTACCATGCCCCTGATCTCCTTCCGGTAAGCAATAAAAATGCCTTCATTTTTATTTATAACAGCGAGGTTAAAATTCCGCTCATCGGTATCCTTGATTTTTAATATCTCTTCTTTTAGTTTTGCAAAAAAGAACGAGAGCATCTCGTCACTGGAGAACTGAATACTCATATTCGCCAATATCTGACCGCCGCCGCCGGCATAAAAATTTGTGGTGCCATTGTCAGGTAGTGACCAGGACACCAACCGATTATAAAATTCCGGCGGGCTGATATTTTTCCTGCTGCAATATCCTGTTACAAATTCATTAAGCTTATCCGTGTTTTTATAGGTGAAAAAAACTGCAGCAATATGGCAGGCATTTTCTACGTGAGTGGCATAATCGTTTTGATAAAAATTTCCCTGGTACTGTAACAATGTGTCTATACACTGTAAAACCTTTTCCGGCTTACCAGCAGCAGCATATAGATAAGACAACTCCTGGTAAAGTCCATTAAACCGCGGGCCGTAATTATATGCGCCCCGCACCAATATCTTGTCCCGTTGATAGTTTTTCTCTACCCAGGGAGTTCTTGCACTGTTTTCAAGTGGAGATATGATCTTTAACAACTGATCAATTTCACCCGGAGAATAGATTTTATGATTAATGGCATTATCAAGCGCCAGGCTTAAGTTTTGAATATCTGTAAAATTCTCCGGCTGTTCTTTAAAAATTTGCATCGCCCATTTTGCAGAACGTTTTGCATTTCTTTGGACAATTGATTTCAGTGATTCATCCTGGTTGAATAAACTGGCAAATCCTGCAGTCACTGAAAAATCATGAATAAGTTTTAGTCGTTCAGAAAGTTCACGGCTGTTGCCGGTAATGTCAAGTTGCTCCAGCAGGTTATCAGCAATAGTCAGGCTTTGCAGAATTTCATTCTTCGGTTCATACCGGCCCTGCGTTACTAATTGTGTTGCAATGCCGGTTGCTATTTTAATTTTCTGCCCGGTTTCTTTTACCCCATCAATTATTTCCGGTATGGTCAGGTTACCCAGTATGAGTTGTTCGGTGATCACAGGAATCGGAAACTCCGGGCTCAGTTTGGGTGTATTGGCAAGTTCAACTGTTTTTTCTTTAACTGATTTAAGCACATGATCATTTTGTTTTCGGATATAATCCCTGATACCAAATGAACTCAGAACAATTACTGCGACCACACCCAATGCCGCAGCAATTCGTTTGGCACCATAACGCATTATTGTTCTTGTCACCACATGTTTATTTGCACTTCGGGCCAGGAACTCCTGCGCGTTACCAAGCACCAGCTTTGCTTTGGATAATTTATTTTCCTCTTCAATTTCTTCAGGTAAATAACGGGCAATCCAATGTACATTCGGTTTGGCGGTCTTAAACCAGTTTTCAAAATAAGTAAGCGGACCAATAGGTAATAAGAAATCATTTGACTTCCCGCTTTCCACCCAGCGGTTAAGCTGTTGTTCAAAATCGAGTGAGATGGTATAGTTATCAAATTCTTCTTTTGCCCAATCTCCCAGGTATTCCCAGTTACGTATTAAACTTTCGTGAGTGATATCAAGGACATCAGTATCGCTGAGCGTCTGGCTTTCGGCATCATCGAGGATGAATGGACGGATAAATGTGTTACCCGGCTCCCTGAAAATATTCAGGACGGCACCAACTTCACGGGTTCCGAATTCAGGCCTGCCTATAATATTGGTAATTTCTTTCAGCGTCATCCGGTTCCTGACTGCCCGGCTCTGGTCAATTTTGGTGAGGCAGATAAATGCCGTTTTAATTATAGTCTTTGCATCTTCATCCGAAATACTCACTCCGGATTTCTTTGCATAGTAATCTTCTGCCTGTTCATAAAGTTTATTCGTATGCGTATCCAGCACATTCTGCAAGTCAGGTTTATGATAACATGCTTTGATATCATCAGGAAGACTTTCAAACCATTTTTTAAACCTGTCAATCTGCTCATCGGGTAATTCATTTACCGGCATACCGCCCACCATTGCATAATGGATCAGATCCATTTCTTCTTTTCCATTATCCGCAGCATGCCATACCTGGTTCAGTGCATGTTGCACAATGGGTAGCTGATCTACTCCTTCGGTCAAATCATGTATCAGTCGTTCTGTCAATCGCCTTGTAATACGGTTGCCACTTAAAACTGCAGGCTCTTCAATTACCTGTTGTAATTGTGTTCGGTTAAGTCTTGGCACAAAAAACTGTGAGAACCCTATATATTCCGGAAGTCCGCGAAAGGCTGCACATTGCCCGATATAATCAGAACGCATGGTGAACACAACATATATTGGCAGGTCTTCTTCGAGTGCAATACGGGCAGTTTCCAATAATAAGTTCAGTACAAGGTTGGCATCACCGGAGGGCACTCCCTTGTGATAATTTTCAGGGTTGGTAAAAAATTCTTCAAACTGATCAACAAGAATAACAAGGTTAGCAGCTTCTCTTTTTAGTGCAGCTTTTCCTTTATCATCGGCCTGTTGCCATGCAACTGAATTTGTATCAATATATCTTTTCGAGTTTTTATACAAATCAATGATGGCAGAAAAGCCATGATTTAATTCAGCCTGTACAGTATAGGCATTGGCAATACCCAACTGCCTGGCAATTGTTTTACATAAATTATGAAATGGTGTTCTCTCCGGTCGGAAATCCGCCACGCACCACTGCGTGTATCTTGATTTTAGAAACCCGGCTCTCGCATTAGGAATGATACCGGCATATATCAACGATGATTTTCCATCTCCCGACGCACCGGTGAGCATTAAAAATTTATTCTTCTGAAGTTGTTGTGTGGCCTGGTCAATATCTTCCTCCCTCCCTTTAAAATAAAGCGATTCTTCTTCCGTAAAGGATCTCAACCCTGTGTAAGGACAAATTTGATCTGGATCGAACATTATAGTGGATTGTTCTTTTTTATTTTAACTTACTGTACTCTTTTTTTACTTCCATGGGAATAGTTTCTTTCGGTACTATTGAAGATGTGACACGCGGCGCCTTGAAATTGCGGGCCAGGTTACTTTGGGGATCACTTTCTCCCACCAGGAACATGGGAGTAGGAGATGAAGCTCCCCCCACCTGTTTCCATATCTGCTTTATGAATGGAAGGGCCCAATCGGCTGCATATTTAAAATACACTACGGCCAGTTTACTTTTTGGAATTTGCTGTGATGACATTTCCCGGTAGGAATCTTCTCCTTCAGGAAGGATATTCAACGTCTCCACCGGAAACTCAAGGCTCAATTCATCAACAATAACCCTGGCTTCCTGTTCATCCTGCTGGTTAAATATAAAATAGATATCGGTGTCTTTAGAGTCATACTTCTTTGTATCCTGTTTCATCATCACTACCCGCATATCATCTACCAGTTGCATGGGGCCCTGGCTGTTGGAGAACATCATGTTGCGGGTAATATTGTTACGGATATATTTAATAAAATGCTGTTGCGAAGGCTTAATGGAACTTTCACTGATTGGCGAAAGCCAAACAAATACGTTAAAGTCAGATCCTGTTGCACTAATTTTATTTTTGGCTTCCATGAACTGGTGTTGGGGGAATGAAACTTCATCATCCGATTCGAAACGCCGGCCAAACTCACCACTCAGCATGTGTAATGAACAAATACATTTTTGTAATTCCTCTGCCGTTTTTTGTTTGAATGTTTCATCATCCGCAGGACAGTCAACGGTGGGAAGCACATTAAAGCCTGCTTTCTGAAGAATGATGGCCATTTCTTCCCTCTTTTCTTTCAGATCACCTGAGGTCCAGGCCAGGTAAATATTCGGACGCTGACGATCGATAACCTGAACCTTGATGGTGGGTGAAACAGAAGTGGCAATTACATGCGGTACAATCTGCCGGGCGGTAAGATGAAAAGATGATGGCTCAGCAATGCTTCCTTTCTGACTGAATTTTATTCCTGAAATGATTTCTTTTATTGCATTAGCCAGTTTATTGATCTGGTTGCGGTACATGGGTCGTGAAGAATTAGCATTCTTTTCATCATCTATGGGCCGCAGCGGACGGTTCACTCCCTCTTCCCGGTAAATAAAATCGATGGACCTCATAGTGCCGGAAAGTTCAGACTCCAGTAATTTGATATCGTCGGTATCAATTTCATGAATCCTCACTGGTATCACGCGGGATACCATGTTGCCTGAGGGTAATGTAATATTGCTGCCAATACTATCAGTCTTAATTTCATTTTGAAATAAACTGAATTCATTTTTCCATACCGGCGAATCAGTATCGCAATAAGTTTGAGAAACGATGGGAATAAAAATGAGTGATCTTATTTTTGGAGCTGAATATCCTTTTCTTCTGTCTTCAGGGTTCTTGTCAAAAAAAATAGTAAGCCTGTCCTTTAATGTGGCCCCGAGTTCCTGGTTGAGCTTTTCTACAAACTCCGAAACCCATCCATCATATTTATTGTCATTGAAACGATAGCTGATATGAATATCATAGTCAAAATCCGGCAGGATGGATGCTTTGGATAAACTGAGAACTTTTTCTTCTTTGGGTTCCAGCCCTGCTGAAAATACCCGGTACACCTGGATGGGTTCTTTTACATTCTTCAGCGTTTCAACACCTACAAATTCTGAACGGATATCATTTTTATTGGAGAGATCACGGTGAACAGATTCGGAAACATAAATACCTGACGGTGGAGCCAAAGCCTGCAGGCGGGAGGCAATATTGACGGCATCACCGAAAACATCATCATTCTCAAATACCACCTCGCCAAGATGGATACCGATACGCAATTCAAACTCATTGGACTGACTACATGCATCCTGAATTTTGATGGCTGCATATACTGCATTACTTACAGCAGGGAAACTCGCCAGTATGCCATCTCCAAGTTCTTTGATCCAGCGGCCGCCGAATTCTTCAATGACGGGTTTCTGGATCTCTCGATTCCTACGAAGGAGCTCAAAAGCTTTTTGTTCGTTATTTCCCATAAGGGCAGTGTAGCCTACAATATCTGTAAACAGGATGGCAGCGAGTTGGCGGGATGAGGACATAATCGAAAATTATGTAAAAATTTCCATTTCAAGATTTTTTTATAGTAAGGAGAGGCGAAAACGGACGGGAAAAAAAGCCTGTTCTTACTGGTATTTGTTTAAAAGCAGTAAAGTGGAAAAACTCTTAACACTCACTTTCCGTTACAGATACGAAATGTGTTTATTTTCTACTGATCCCGTAAAATTAATATCAGCATAATAACAACTCTTACATAATATCAGATGTGATGTAAATGCTATGCATGCAAGAAAAGGCCCTCATAAAGTTATTGAAGAAAACATTAGCTATTTCTTTCGATCAGTTTATATCCATAGCCCCTGATGGTCAGGATCTCTATAGACTT
>JAICPX010000199.1 GCA_025929635.1 Chitinophagaceae bacterium | reverse complement strand
GTCGTCATGTAAATATTTTTATTGACGGTAAAATGATCAATGACCGGAATAGACTAAGCGACACATTTTCGCCAACCAGTGAAATATATATCATGCAAGCCTTGTCCGGCGGTTAAATAAATAATTGTTTATGAAATCAACACTTTTGTTAGGTACCCGTAAAGGATTTATTTCTTACGAGTTTAAAAATGGAAAATGGCAAACAGGGAACTTATCTCATGAAGGTGTTCCGGTATCTATTGCTTATGCAGATCCAAGAACAAATACATGGTGGGCTTGTCTCGATCATGGACATTGGGGAGTTAAGCTTCAGAGGTCAAATGACCGGGGCAAAACATGGGAAGAAGTAACAGCTCCTGCATATCCCGAAGGGTCCGAAATAAAAGATGGTGTGCCGGCTACCACAAGATATATCTGGGCAATGGCGCATGGTGGCAAGAAATTCCCTTCACGTATTTGGCTGGGAACCGATCCCGGTGGTTTATTTGTAAGTGAAGACGGTGGAAATAATTTTCAGTTGGTTGAATCGCTATGGAATCATCCGACCCGGAAAGATGGCTGGTTTGGCGGTGGTCGTGACCAACCGGGTATTCATTCTATCGTTGTTGACCCAAGAAATGAAGAGCGAATTCATATCGGCATCAGTTGCGCGGGAGTCTTTGAAACTACCGATAGTGGTAAAACATGGCATATTCGTAACAAAGGAATGTGGGCTGATTTCCTGCCGGATCCCAACGCAGTGACCGGGTATGATCCGCATATACTTGTTGCTGCTAACTCAAACCCTGACATGCTTTGGCAGCAAAATCACTGCAGCATTTTCAAATCTTCTGATGCGGCGATGAATTGGGAAGATGTAGGACAAAAAGGTGGTACGGCAAGATTTGGTTTTGCTATTGCTGTTGCAGAAGATAATCCTAACCAGGCATGGGTGGCTCCGGCCAACAGTGATATGACCCGTACTGCGATCAAAGGTGCTTTATGTATTTGCCGTACTGATGATGGCGGTGAAACCTGGAAAGAACAACGGAACGGTTTGCCGCAGGAGGGATGTTTTGACATTGTTTACCGGCATTGTCTTACTAATTCAGGCGATGCAGTTGCATTTGGGACCACTACCGGTAATTTATTTTTCTCGCCCGATCGAGGTGAGAGCTGGCAAACACTTAATAATTATTTACCGATGATCTATTCGGTGCAGTTTGTCGACTAAACCGCCACAGCAGCGAAAAGGAGCGTCGCAACCAAATTCCAATCCCTGCCGGCAGGCAGGCGAGTTACTGCACCCGGTAAACAAACAATTTCTTTACCGTGCAAATCATTCCACAAATCTAAAAATGTTGTGGCATGTATATTGATGGAACTTTATTGTTTAATTACCTACCTGCAATGAATGAGATTGTCGACTGCCTTTACATAATCTCAAATTGAATAATTTTTTTAAACCGGTTTTTATGAAGACATCTTTAGTAGCACTGGCTATGCTGGCTGCAATTGGCTGTACCAATTCTTTCAGAGAAATTCAACAAGCTGATATGGTTAAAGCACAAGTGGTGAAAATAGATACCATCTGGAGACATCCCGAAAGGGTAAAACAACTTACCTGGAAAGACAGCGACGACATAAGGTACATTACCTATGTCTCTATTTATAATGAACTGTATTCACTCGGCTCAAGTATGTACGTAATGAGAAGACGCTAATTGTTAATGTCCCATTGCTCTGATGAGATTGCTTCGGCCTTCATTCCTAGAATTTAGTTATTTCCTCAGTTGACGGCCTCGCAATACGGCATCAAATGATCTTTTTCTTCCATTTCCCGCTTCGTAAATAGATAAAAGCTGGTATGAACATACTTGTCCAGTATAACCATTCACTCATCCAGCCAAATGTAATGGAGAGTTTTAGCGTCTCCATGATCACATATACATACGCAGAATAAAAGATGATCGCTATTGCCTCAATAAGAAATGTAACTTTTGTATTGCCGGTGCCGGTAACGGCATGAAGCCATACAACGGAAAATGACATAAGGATCATGGCAAGTGAAACCACACGAATGACGGGGATTCCGTCGGTTATGAATTGGTCTCCCTGCCCGAATATCGACAGGAATAACCGGGGAAACAAGTTCAGCAATAAACAAAGCACCACCGAAATACCGGTACTCAATTTTACGATCTTGTTGATAAGGGAAATAACCTGGTCATGTTTTCCCTGTCCAATGATATTACTTACCATGCTATTACTTGTTGAAGCAAATGCCCAGCTCATACAACCAAACATCCCAAACACATTGCGCATTACGTTTGATATGGCTTGCGGTGTATCGGATTGCTGATTTCTTTCAATAAGGATAAAGAAGAATTCCCAGCTGATAATGCTGATGGCATGCTGGAACACCAGCGGGCCCGACATGGCCGTGATCAGCGACGCATTCCGTTTATCCCAGCGCAGATTCTTGAAAAGGGCAAATTGTTGTGCAATCCCCTTTTGATGGATAACAACATAAATCACAAACATCCCGACAAACTCAGCAATGATGGATGCATAGGCGGCGCCATTAAAGCCTAGTTCAGGAAACCCCCAGTTACCAAAGATCAATGTATAATCAAATACCACATTGGCAACTGCTTCGGCGATAGTTCCCATCACCATGTACCTGCTCTGGTTGGTACCCACCAGCAAGGCGGTTCTTAATTGATAGATATAAAGAAATGGTAAACCCCAGATACGGATCTTTAAAAAACTGACGGCCATTTCTGCCTTTTCGGGTTCATGTAAAATAGCCCGTAGTAGCGTTGGAGTAATGGTATAAGAAACTACTACAGCCAATGCCGCAATTAAGATCGCGATAAATATCCCCTGGTTGAAAATTTTGCCGATCTCATCCGGCTTGTTCTCGCCGGCTCTGCGGCTGATAAGGGCCAGCAACCCGTTATTTAAGGCGAATCCAATGGAGGCGAATATCAGATAATAAACACCCGTGATGCTGGCAACAGCGAGCGCAGTAGATGAATGGTGCCCAAGAAAAATATTGTTAGTAATAAAGTTTAGTTGCGGCACAAGGATAGCAATACTGACGGGCAGCGTAAGTTTAATGATCTGCCTGTTTGTGATCTTTAACTGGAAATTATGTTGAAGGCTATCCATCAGGTTAAAAGGAGTGCAATATAATGAGTAAGGAAATCACAAATAATTATCACAACAACTATCGGGGCCAACTTCCAGGATTTCGATTTTGGCTTGTGATTTGGGATATTTGGAATTTGGGATTTGTATTTTGTCCGAAGGACTCCTTTGGAGGAATTTATTTGTTTTTTGGAACCTGGGTCTTGGAATTTTCCATTATCATTGCCGCAATAAGATCAACTATTGAAACCCGCTTTTCATCTAAAGTCAGGAACCGGTTATAACCCGGCCAACTCTGTTTTGTTAATAATTGCAGGTAAGAGGTATTGCAGTTTCGCGGTGATGAATTATTTGTCTAAAGAACTGGTGGAGTTTGGTTTTTACACATCAAATGAAGAAGAGGAAGATTATAAAAAATTCTTTGATGAAACAGAAGTTTTGAACACCCGGTATTACCAGGTAGCCATTGCGTATGATGCTGATGAAACAATCCAGGTACCATCGGCTGTTTATAAGTATGAGGACGGGCAATTACACCTGGACGCCATTTACGGAAAGAATATTCATGCCACAGTTGTATCAGAGAGTGTGCCGGGTTGGAATTTCTATAATATTTATCGCTTACCCACCTCACTTCAATCTGCAGCGAGCTGGAAATTTTTGAGTGGTAAGTTCTGGAACATTTATTCGGTCTTGTTGAAAAATTATCCGAATACCAGCGGGGACATTATGCACGTCGATTTCAAAACAGATGAATTTTCCGTTTTGATCTTAAAACAAAACCGGGTGCAATTGGCAAAAACTTTTGCCTACTCTTCTCCGGAAGATGTGTTGTACTATTTATTAAAAACTTGTCGCCAGTTGGATCTGTCGCAGCAAACGTGTACCCTGTTTTTGTCGGGTTTGATTGAAAAGGATTCTGCCATTTTCCGGGAGTTGTATAAGTATTTCATCCATGTGGAATTTGCCCCGCTGGCCGGAGAGGTAAAGCTTGCAGAAGAGTTGGCAGCACATCCGGAACATTATTTTTCATCTATCAGTAAACTGGCCGTATGCGTATCATAGGAGGTGAACATGGCCGCCGGCGCATCAATCCGCCGGCGCATATGCCGCATACAAGACCTACCACCGATGTTGCCAAAGAAGGGTTGTTCAATATTATTGAAAACAATCTTGATATTGCTGAATTAAGGACACTTGATCTTTTTGCTGGTACCGGGAGTATCAGTTATGAATTGGCCAGCCGCGGTGCAAAAGAGCTGACGATCGTGGAAAAGGATAGCAAAATGTACGAATTCATCAAGAAGACAGCATCAGACCTAAAGCTCATGAATTTCAAAGTGCTGAGAATGGATGTTTTTAAATACATTGGTCAGTGTGCGGAAAAGTTTGATTTTATTTTTGCCGGGCCGCCTTATGCACTCGGCAACATTGATGACTTGCCGAAACTGGTATTTGAAAAAGAATTATTGAATACAGCAGGATGGTTTGTACTTGAGCATACCCCGCGAAATGATTATAAAAAATTTCCCTATTACGCCATGGAAAGAAATTACGGAACAACGATCTTTTCAATTTTTATAGAGACGAGGTGAATTTCTGATTCATTCACCCTGCCTGCCGGCAGGCGTTCACCATTCACGATTCACGATTAGTTATTATCTTGAACAATGCTCAAAGCTGAAGCAAGAAAGTTATATAAGGAAAAGAGACAGGCGATTTCGTCAGCAGAAAAAGTTAAGCTTGATGATCTCCTGCTGATACAATTACAAACTGTGCAACTGCCATTTATCACATTTCTGCTTTCTTACTGGCCGATGGAGCAAAACAAGGAGCCCAATACACATTTATTTACCGACTATCTTGAATTTCAAAACCCGGAATTGATCATTTGTTATCCCAGAACAAACTTTCATCAGCATACGATGCAATCGCTACAGACAAATGATGATACCCGTTTCAGGAAGAATGAATACAATCTTTACGAGCCGGAAGATGGCGTCGAGGTGAACCCACCCGGCATTGATATGGTATTTGTTCCCTTACTTGCATGTGATAAGAGAGGTGTTCGCGCAGGATATGGTAAAGGTTTTTATGATCGCTATCTTGCATTGTGCAGGAAAGAGTGTTTAAAGATCGGGTTCAGTTATTTTGAACCGTTGGATGAAATAGATGATGCCAGCCTTTTTGATGTACCTTTAAATCTTTGTGTAACGCCGACCACTGTTTATGTATTCTAATATATTCCTGAAATCATTCCGCATACTCCTGTTCCCGCTTGCTATTATTTACTGGCTCATCATTTTAATAAGGAATAAACTCTACGATGCAAGAATATTAGGCGCTGCAAGTTTTGGTATGCCACTGATATGTGTTGGCAATCTTTCGGTCGGTGGTACGGGTAAATCGCCAATGGTTGAGCTTCTGGTAAGAAATTTGAAAGATAAATTTAAAGTGGCTACGTTGAGCAGGGGATATAAAAGAAAGACAAAAGGCTATGCATTAGCAAATGGAAATTCGAGTGCACTGGAAATTGGAGATGAACCGATGCAATTCAAATTGAAGTTCCCTGATGTGCCTGTAGCAGTTGGTGAGGAGCGGTTGGACGCGATCTCCCAGCTCTTACATGACAAGCCGGATACGCAATGTATCATTCTTGATGATGCCTTCCAGCATCGTGCAATAAAAGCGGGATTGAATATTTTGCTGACGGATTACAAGAATCTTTTTACGCGTGATTTTTATCTACCTACGGGTGATCTTCGTGATCTGAAATCGAGTTATAAAAGAGCAGAAATAATTGTGGTAACAAAATGTGATCCTGGTCTCAGCGAAAGTGAATGTAACGAGATCAGGGACGAGATCGGCCTGCTTTCAAACCAGCATATCTTTTATACGGCAAATAAGTACGGTGAGCTTTATCATATTATCACGCATGAGAAAAAGTTAAGCCCGCTCCTGGAAACGGAGGTGTTACTGGTGACGGGGATAGCAAATCCGCAGCCGTTAAAAGACCTCCTGATCGAACAGGCAGAAGCATATTATATGCTTCATTATCCCGATCATCATATTTTTACAATTGATGACTGGAAGGAGATCAGGAAGAGATTTGATAAGATAGAAACGAAAGAAAAGATGATTTTGACAACAGAAAAGGATGCCGTTCGGTTGGCTAAATTTGGCGACCAGCTAAAGGATGTTCCGCTTTATGTTATTCCGTTGGAGCATCATTTTCTATTCAACGGAGCTGATCAGTTCTTATCACTGGTAGAACGGTTCATCAAAGAATTCAATCCCGGGAGCTACCTGCCTGCCGGCAGGCACGGTCGGGAAAAATTACAAAAATAATGGGAAGAAAAAACTCAAAAAAGAGAAAAGACAAACAGAAGCGTAAACATCCGCATGACAACTCATTGACCGGCACACTGGATATAAGCCGGTCGGGAACTGGTTTTGTTGTTGTTGATAATATGCCGGTTGATGTGTTGATCAGGCCGGGTGATCTTGGCACTGCTTTGCACGGGGACAGGGTGAAAGTAAAAGTAAAGGACGCAAAGGAAAAAGACAAAAGGCAGCGGGGGGTGATCACTGAAATTATTAACCGCAGGCAAACCGAATTTGTCGGAACACTTCAGATGAATAAAGGCTTTGCATTTTTTGTCGCGGATACCAATAAGAAAATGCCCGATATTTTTATCCATTCTTCAAAATTCAATGGTGCCAGGGACCGGGACAGGGTCGTCGTTAAATTGCTTGAATGGGAAGACCAGGAGAAAAGACCGGAAGGTGAAGTGATCCAGGTACTGGATAAGGAGAACGAGAATGATATTGCTATGAAAGAAATTTTATTGCAACATGGATTCCCTCTGGCGTTTCCTGATGATGCATTGGAAGAAGCCGCAAGAATTCCTGATAGTATTGCTGCAAAAGAGATCAAACGAAGAAAAGATTTTCGTGATATGCTCACGTTTACGATCGACCCGATCGATGCAAAAGATTTTGATGATGCCTTGTCGTTCCGGGTATTAAAAAACGGCAATTATGAGATTGGAGTGCATATTGCAGATGTAACGCATTATCTCGATGAAGGAACTGCACTCGACAAGGCGGCTTATGAAAAGGCTACTTCAGTTTACTTGCCGGACAGGGTCAACCCAATGTTGCCGGAAGAGATCTCAAATGTACTTTGTTCTTTAAGACCTCATGAGGATAAACTCACTTTTTCGGCCGTTTTTCAAATGACACCTAAAGGGAAGATAAAGCAATATTGGCTTGGCAAAACCATTATTTACTCCGATCACCGGTTTACCTATGAAGAAGTACAGGAGATTATAGAAACGAAAGATGGATTATACCGTGATGAAATTTTAATATTAAATGATCTCGCACAGGAAATGCGGATGGAGCGATTCAGGAATGGGGCCATTAATTTCTCATCCCAGGAAGTACGATTCAAGCTTGATGAGAATAATAAACCAATTGGCATTATCATAAAAGAAAGTCTTGAGGCCCATCAATTGATCGAAGAGTTTATGTTGCTGGCCAACCGGACCGTTGCTGAAAATCTTGGCAAAATAAAGAGCAATGATAAACCAATACCTTTTCCTTATCGCATCCATGACAATCCTGATGAAGAAAAGCTGACACCTTTTATCGCATTTGCAAAAAAATTCGGGCACCGGTTCGATATTTCAAGCCCGGATGCGATTGCTGCCTCTTTTAATCAAATGCTAAAAGATGTTCATGGCAAACCCGAACAACACGTATTGGAACAACTAGGAATAAGAACAATGGCAAAGGCTAAGTATACTACTGAAAATGTCGGCCACTATGGTCTGGGGTTTGATCATTATTGTCATTTTACTTCGCCGATACGCCGCTACCCAGACGTAATGGTTCACCGGATTCTTGAACAGGC
>JAICPX010000277.1 GCA_025929635.1 Chitinophagaceae bacterium | reverse complement strand
TCATAGCATCGGCACGAAGATTATAGATCACTTCATTTCCCCTGACGCGATGCAGAAAAAACCCACCTGATGATCTCATGATCGTATCATAATACTTGATGCCAACATATGAATTGGTATCGGAGCGGCGATACCTGGTGTCAATGTAGCCTGGCTCGCCCAGGTCTTGCTTGTCAAAATATTTTACATGAAAATTGCTCCTGATCTCATTGCCTTTTGGGATAAAATCGCGGCTGGCAATATAAAGAAGCGAGGCAAGGATAAATCCGCCCAAAAAATAAGGACGCAGGAAACGGATAAAGCTCGTGCCGCCGGCAAGAATTGCGATGATCTCTGACCGCATAGCCATTCGGCTGGTGGTATAGATTACCGCAATGAACACAAACAACGGAAAAAGCATGCCCCAGATATAGGGAATAAACCCGAGATAATATTGTGCAAAGATCTGCCGGGTGCTCAATCCTGATTTTACAAAATTCTCGGTATGCTCGCTGCTGTCTACTGCTATGGCAATCAGGGTAAAAAGTATCATACAAAAGAAAAAAGTAATAAGGATCTTCTTAAGTATGTACCAATCGAGCTTTTTCATGGCCCTCTAACCCCCAAAGGGGGAATTCTAGTTTTATAAATTAATGTATCCTTCAATCCGATCCTCACTATCCTCAGCCATGCAAAGGAAACGAATAATGATGAAAGATTTTGTGAATAAAGGGAACCCGGTATACCGCAAACTGCCATTAGTAGAAGCTTTTTACCCGTTCATAGTATTCCGCTAAATAATAGTAACCTCCAGGGTATATTTGCGTCCTATCATACGGAGAAAACAAAACACCAAACCATGAGAATTCTTTTTATTTTGCTACTTATTGCGGCAGGTCATGCCGGCTCTTCACAAAAAATCACCGGGAGCGTAAAAGATGAACAGGGCAAGAACCTATCCGGCGCCAATATCACTTTACAAAGGGCGAAGGATTCATCTATTGTAAAAATTGCTGTAACTAATTCGGGGGGACGTTACGAATTCATAAACATAAAACCAGGCAATTATTTTATCGCAACCAGTTTTGTGAGTTACCAGGCAAAAGCTTCCGGCATTTTTGAAGTCGCTGCTGATGACGTTATAGTGCCCGAGATCACATTGGAAAAAGCAAGCACAAGCCTGCAGGATGTTACCGTTACTTCAAAAAAGCCAATGGTGGAAGTAAAAGCAGATAAAACTATTCTGAATGTTGAAGGGACCATCAACTCAACTGGCAATGACGCGTTGGAATTACTCCGCAAAGCGCCGGGTGTTTTGCTGGATAAAGATGATAATATAAGTTTAGCAGGAAAGAATGGCGTTAAAATCTATGTAGAAGGCAAACCAACCCCGCTGTCGGGAGCTGATCTTGCTGCTTACTTAAAAAATATTCAGTCATCAGAAATTGAATCGATAGAGATCATTACGAATCCCTCTGCTAAGTATGATGCGGCTGGTAATGCGGGCATCATCAACATCAGGCTGAAAAAAAATAAATCATTTGGCACCAATGGATCGGTGAATTTAGGTTATGGCATTGCGATCAATCCAAAATATAACACGGGTCTTGCCTTGAACCATCGCAATAAAAAAATCAATGTTTTCGGAAACTTCAACTACAATCGCAATAAGAACCAAAACATATTCAGGCTATATCGTGAACAACTCGATACTATATTCAGCCAGGTGAATAACGGTTTAAACAGAAATGAAAGCCGCGGCTTTAAAGCAGGTATTGATTATTTCATGAACAACAAAAGCACTTTCGGTGTTCTAATTACCGGGAATATTGGTGATAACAGCAGCAAAACAAATAGCAAAACGCCGATCGTATATAAGCCAACAGGAGTTACTGACAGAATATTAACGGCAAATAACAGCAGCAAGGCCGACCGGAATAATGTGAACTTTAATTTGAACTACCGCTATGTTGATACGGCAGGTCGTGAGTTAAACCTGGATGCTGACTATGGGTTGTATAGTATCAAAACCGACCAGCTGCAGCCGAACATTTATTATACCCCGGATATGGCAACAGAAATAAGCCGTGCTGTCTACAATTTCATTTCTCCAACGGATATTGATATTTATTCATTGAAAGGCGACTACGAGCAAAAGTTCAAAGGTGGAAAACTGGGAATTGGCTTTAAAACTTCGGTGGTAAACACTTCAAATAATTTCGGCAGGTATGACGTCATCGGGAGTTCAAAACAACTTGATATCAATCGCAGCAATCAATTTGATTACAGTGAGAATATAAATGCGGTGTACCTGAACTATAATAAAGCATATCCCAAAAAAGGATTTATGTTCCAGGCGGGGGTGCGGATGGAAAACACAAATAACAATGGAGACTCTTATGCGTTGAGCAATGATGGATCAGTGAATTATTCAACTAAAAAAACAATTGAAAGGAATTACACGGGTCTTTTCCCCAGTGCATCAATAACATTCAACAAAAACCCAATGAAGCAATGGAGCATTTCTTATAGCCGCCGTATCGATCGCCCGGCTTACCAGGATCTGAACCCATTTGAGTTCAAGCTCGATGAATATACCTTCCAGAAAGGAAATACCGATCTAAGACCGCAATACACCAACTCGATTTCAGTTACCAATGTGTATAAATATAAATTAACTACTTCGCTTACTTATAGTCATGTTGAAGATGTATTCACACAAATTGTTGACACGTTGGAAAAATCCAAGGCGTTCCTGACAAAGAAAAACCTGGCTACTCAAAACATCGTCAGTCTTAATATCAGCTACCCGTTCAATTACAAGAACTATAGTTTTTTTGCAAATCTCAATTCTTATTATTCACATTACGTTGCTGATTTTGGAGGTGGTAACAGGGTGGTTGACCTTGACGTGTTCTCTTACAATTTCTATATGCAAAACAGCCTGAAGTTTGGAAAGAAAAAAGACTGGACTGCTGAACTCAGTGGATTTTATAATGCACCCAGCCTTTGGCAGGGAACATTTAAAAGCAAAGCAATGTATGCAATTGAGAGCGGCATACAGAAAACACTATTCAAAGGAAAAGGTAATTTAAGAGTTGCTGTAAGCGACATATTCAAGACAATGAGTTTCAGAGGCGTTAGCAATTTTGCCGGTCAATACCTTGTCGCCAGCGGAAGTTTTGAAAGCCGGCAATTAAAATTGAATCTTACTTACCGGTTTGGTAATAACCAGGTAAAAGCTTCACGCAACCGAAAAACCGGAACAGATGATGAGAGCAAAAGAGTTGGATCCGGCGGCGGTGGGGGGATACAGCAGTAGTAATAAAATTTTTGAGTTATTGAGCCCCGCATGCGGGGCTTTTATAATTTCATTGGTTATTATCCGGTACAAATGTCTTTTTACCAAAGAAACCCGTTACAAAATTCAATAGCCCGATTACATTTCCTTCTTTTGTGATCCTGTTTTCAAAATCCCGGCCATAGGTAAAGGATAACCGCTGATTCTTTCCAATTTGCAGCTCAGCGCTCAGCAAATATTTAGTTACAAAATCCTTTCCGGCTGATGGGACATTAAATAACCTTCTTGAAATTATCTCCCCACTAATTGCAAGTTTTTGACTGGTTGTATTGAATGCAAGTCTCAACCCATTGTCCCATGAAGTATATCTTTCGTCAGCTCCTGATTTATACAATTCATCCGCATTATCAATGACCAGCCTCGATAGTCCCAGGATTGAAAAGTAGGAATTGTCTGCTGTATCAGTCTTCAAGCCATCATATCCAATCGTGATCCACAAGGAGCTATTGGTCAGACTGCTTGCGTTAATCTTAAAATTGTCATACTTAACGATTGTACCTGCTGAAAAATCTAAAATAAACCCTTTCCTGACTGGGGTTATTGTTTCTTCGAGGTCGATAATTTCATTATACAAGGATTCCATTTTTGATTTTATTTCGTCCATCATTTGCTTGTTATACCTGGCTTCCAAATCCTCCATAAGCTGGTTAATTATTATTTTGTCTTTTTCGGAAGTTGCCGGATCCATCAGCATTGAATCCATTTTCTTAAACTCCTCGATATCTTCCACGGATCCATGATCTCTTTTGTACTCGTCCTGCAGGTCAAATTCCGTTCTATGCAACTCCCTCACCCTGTTAAGCGTATTTATATATTTCTGATCTTTGATCTCTCCACGGCACAGGGAGAATTTGATTCCAATTCCCTGTTTCAGACCATCATAATTTTCATCTTTCTGCGACATTTGTGCATACGATATTAAAAATGATTGTTTGAAATTATCCGCAACTTTGTTACTGAAATAATCCTGAAGTGATATATTCTTGTTGTCAAAAAGCCATTTAGGAGCAATATCAACAGCAAACGAGCTGGGTAAGCTTGTAAAGTCATTGGTGGCATTTCTAACCGATACCAAAAGACCCGTCAGGTCGGTGGGTTTTTGAATTTCTGATGAGTTGATCCCCAACAGTGTTGACGCAGGACTGATCGGCGATTTTACCGAATTTAATGTGAGCGTTGAATCCGGTTTTTGGGCATCGGAATTGGCCACGATAAAAATGATCAGGGAAACAGATTTCAAAATCTTTTTCATATGCAATCTTTAGAACAAGGTAATAGTTACAAAAAAAGTCTCCGAGGGCAAGCCTGCTGAAGCTGGCACTTTTAATGTTCGGATTTTCCCCGTGAAGAAAGTCACATTGGTAAGATCATAAGACAAGATCATGGATTTATCAGCAATAGCAGGATTGGGGGTGATTTTCGTCTCGACCTCTGCCCTTTTGACTTTTTTTCCCAGGCCAAGATCAAGGGTAAAGGTATCGTTGAATATTCTATCATTCCCATTAGCATCTTTGATAAACCTTCCATTTATTTTTACCCGTGAGCTGCCGATACCGGCATTCCCCACCTGGATCAACAGGTCGAGTTCATGCTCCATATCGTTGATGTTTGCCAGGTCCCTTTGTGTAACAGCCATAACACAATCTGTTTATTGCCTACTCTTGATCCCGTTTTCGGCTTCCCGGTTTTGCATTCTAGTAAAACATAGCAAAAATTGTTTTTATTTCTATTGTAAAGACCAGTTGACTCACTTTTATTCTTAGCGTGATTGCACGAACAGCTATCTCACAGTTATAAACACCGTTTCCCTTTGCATCGCGGCTTTGACCTGGCAAATAAGGCAGCAAACGCAGCCCTACAGATCGGCTGGTTCGTTCAGTACGAGTCAATTCAAGTTCCATAACAACTGATTAAATGTGGTAACAGAAAGGTCTTACTTAACTAAGGTAGGAATAGTGAAAATCCAAAACAATTACCCATTAGTGGTATTATTCCGTTAAACTTTTTGCTTCAATTGAAGGATCATACTGTTTTTCCATGAAACAAAATCATCCTCCCTGATCATTTGCCTTGCTTCCTTTACCAACCACATATAAAACGCAAGATTATGCACGCTCGCAATCGTAAGACCGAGGATCTCTTTTGATTTGAGCAGGTGCCGTAAATAAGACTTACTGTAATAATTGCTCACTTCACAATCAATACCATCATCAATTGGAGAAAAATCATGCTCCCACTTTTTATTGTCGATATTAATGATCCCTTTGGTAGTAAATAACATCGCATTGCGACCATTTCTTGTTGGCATTACACAATCAAACATATCTATTCCCAGGCCAATACATTCCAGAATATTCCACGGCGTGCCAACTCCCATGAGGTAGCGGGGTTTGTTGTTGGGTAAATGATCACAACAGAGATCACAGATCTCGTACATGATTTGTTCAGGCTCACCTACACTCAACCCTCCGATGGCATTTCCTGCTGCATCTTTTGAAACAATATACCCGCAAGATTCTTTTCGCAGGTCATGGTGAACACCACCCTGAACAATCGGGAAAAGATTTTGGGTATAATTATATTTATCCGGCGTAGAATCGAATTGAGTAATGCACCTGTCAAGCCAGCGGTGGGTTAATTCCATGCTTTTCCTGGCATACTTATGATCGCTGCCACCGGGTGGGCATTCATCAAATGCCATGACAATATCTGCACCAATGCTTCGCTGAACATTTATTACCGTTTCCGGTGTAAATAAATGCCGGCTGCCATCAATATGACTTTGAAAGGTCACCCCTTCTTCTCTTATCTTCCGGGTGCCTGCCAAAGAAAACACCTGGTAGCCCCCGCTATCGGTAAGTATGGGTTTTTTCCAATGAAGAAATTTATGAAGCCCCCCTGCTTTTTCAATTGTCTCCAAACCCGGTCGTAAATACAAATGATACGTATTTCCAAGGATGATCTCTGCTTTTA
>JAICPX010000190.1 GCA_025929635.1 Chitinophagaceae bacterium | reverse complement strand
CAACAGAACTAACATTCTGCAGGCGATTACAATGCTTGCTGGCAAAATATTGGTGAAACAGGACTTAGGCATAAAAACTTTGTTTTTGTTGTGAATAATGTATGTTATCAGTTTTTCCGGTTATTGAACCTGCTCCCTGTTTTTCTATCTTCTGTATCCTTTTTTCAAAAACTTTGATCACAACAAGGATCAACAACAGGGTTACAATCATGACCACGAGGAAAAAAATCTTTGTTTTGTTATTTCGCATGCTAATAATCATCAGCCAGAAAATTAGATGCGACAAGAGCGGTTTCCTATTTTTAAAGCCGACAATAGCCTGACAGGCACTGTACAAAATGCTGACAGCAGGGCGACAAAAAACTGACAGCCGATGAATACAAATTCATCTTCAATATGTTGAACTAAAAAGAATGGAGAATTAAATATTGATCATTATTTCTTCAAGACTGCTTTCCGGGTTTATACGCAGCCGCTGACGAAGACGCTGGCGGGTTTTATGTACGCTATCAACAGATATGCCGAGCATAGAAGCCATTTGTTTTGGCGTTAATTGTAAACGGGTGAGTGCTGCCATCCGTTGTTCAGCCAGCGTAATGTCGGGGAATTTTTCTTTCAGGTTTATAAAAAAGCCAGGGTAAATTTTTTCAAAAAGAGTTTTGAACTTATTCCAGTCTTCCTCAGTTAAGATCGTTTGTTGACTAAGCTCAGTCATTATGACATACTGTTCAGTGGTGGCTTCTTTGCCTTTTATCTGAGATTCCAGCTTTTCGATCAGGTTTGTTTTTTCAATGATGTTTTCAGTAAACATCTTTAATTGATCTTTGGCTGAGGCAACTTCCTGTTCCATCATCAGTTTCTCCTGTTCCATGCGCAGCTTTTCCTGTTCTGCTTTTTCTGTTTTTAATTTTTCATTTAATCGCTGCCTGTTAACTGCCAATACAATAACAAGTGAGAGAATAACAATTGATGCAATGATGATGTTCCTGAGTAATAACTGTGATCGTTTTTCCTTGTTCAGGTTTTGAATATTATAGCGGCTTGTTTCATCAGTTAGCTTTGCTTTTGAAATAGCCAGGCTGCTGGTGGCTACAACCTTTTCAAGTGAATCATTGATCCGGGACCAAAGATTATTATAATAAAATGCACTATCATAATTACCCATTTCCCTGAAGATCTGGGTTGCCGTATAATAGGTATTCCTCAAATAATTTGCATCCGGCCATTGTATCAATAATTGAAACGCTTCTCTTACTTCTGCTAAAGCTGCAGCCTTATTGCCTAATGCGAGGTTAGTTCTTGCTGCCCATTGCAGGGAATGACCGGCATTATCAAAGAGACCTTTTGCTCTACTGGCATTATAATCTTTTTTTAATAATGTATAGGCTGTATCATATTTTCCCTGCGCATAAAATAGCTGTCCCATATTTCCCGAAACGATCCCTGACCACACAGTATCTTTTATTCGCTGTGCCAGCTCCAATGCCTGGTTGTAAAACATCAGTGCTGAATCATAAAACTGCTGACGATGATAACCCAAGGCAACAGTATTCATACTGCTGACCGTAAACGGTTTGATTTCATTGGGCGAAGCTTGCCAGGCAGTTACTGCTTTTTTGCCATACCGGATAGATTCATTGTACTCCCTTACCCTGTAAAGCAACTCAGCAAGGTACTGGTATTGCTGCGGTTCGACTGGGTATGAGATCTTTTCAAAAAGATCGATACCGTTTTTGGAATACATGACAGCGAGCCCAATCTCTCCAAAAGATATACAAACACTACCATAATTATAACTGACATTAGCCGTCAACATTTCATCTTCTGATCTGTAAGCAATATCAATTGCAGAAGCGTACAACTTCATCATTTGCTGCCTGATCCAATCTATATTCCCAGGGGTCTTTCCTACCCGTTGAAAATCGTAATAACTTCTGACATAGATTACAGAGGCTTTGAGGCAATTAAAGAGTGCCTGGAAATGATCGCCTTTTGATTTTCCTTTTTCAGCCAGCTGATCCAAAAATTGAAATGCCTGGAGGCTATCAACTGCCTGCAATTTTATTTGGAAGCTGGCTAAACTATCATATGAGCTGCGATCATTTTTACTTAATGCTGCCGCCGATTTTTCAGGATCTAAGTCTTTCGATTGCGCTAATGAAGTAATATATGCTGGAAATAATCCAAACAAAATACAGAGGAAATAAATACCAGGCTTCCGGGTGGCGGTCATAAGGGCGACTAAAATATGAAAATCAAGGGAGATAGCATCCTAATGTTCCAATCCTCTTTTTAGGTACCAATTGCGTAACTAAGTTTTTCCAGGTTGGATGTATGTTTGTTACTAAACCAGTTAATATTTACAGTTGATAAATTAATTATTCAAAGTCATGGATACCTTTATTCTTTTCATCATTGGCTTTGCCATCGGGCTATTCTTACTAAAAAGATCTTTTTGGAAAATAACCAACAAAATAATCACAGTTTCCTGTTTTGTGTCACTTCTTGAAGGACCAAAAGCCAATAGTCAGTCCAGGCCTATAAAATCAATGATTTCCCGTTTACGTTATGAGTTTATTTAACTCGACCCGAACGGGTTTTGTATATTTGCAGCCCTGTCCGCCGAAGCTCTAACGAAGGCGGATTCAGTTTTTTTATGAGCAAAAAAGGAAAAGTGTTGGTGGCAATGAGCGGTGGTATCGACAGTACCGTAACCGCATTAATGCTTCATGACCAGGGTTATGAGGTAGTGGGGATCACTATGAAAACATGGGACTATGCACACAGCGGAGGCAGTAAGAAAGAAACTGGCTGTTGCAACCTCGATTCATTCAACGATGCAAGACAGGCAGCAGTTGAACATGGATTTGCTCATTACATTTTGGATATCCGTGAAGAGTTTGGTGGTTTTGTAATAGAAAATTTTGTTGATGAATATTTGGCCGGCCGGACACCCAACCCTTGTGTGCTTTGCAATACACATATTAAATGGAGAGCATTATTAAAAAGAGCTGATGCGTTAGGTTGTGATTATATTGCAACCGGTCATTATGCCAAAATTCGCCAGCACAATAATGGCAGATTCGTGGTAAGCAAAGCGCTTGATGATACAAAGGATCAGAGTTATGTATTGTGGGGATTGCAACAGGATCTGTTAAGCAGAACAATATTGCCATTAGGACCTTATAGGAAAACAGAGATCCGTCAAATGGCTTTTGATTATGGCTATCCTGAACTGGCAAAGAAAAGTGAGAGTTATGAAATTTGTTTTGTTCCCGACAACGATTACCGCGGTTTTCTTAAAAGGAATGTAAAAGGTTTAGAGGAAAGGGTGGATGGCGGAAACTTTGTCGATAAGAATGGAAATATTTTAGGTAAACATAAAGGCTATCCTTTTTATACAATTGGCCAACGTAAAGGTTTGGAAATTGCTTTGGGGCGTCCCGTATTTGTAACGAAGATTTATCCTGATACGAATACTGTTGTTTTAGGTGATGAAGAAGATCTTGAACAAAACGAAATGATGGTAGGAAAATTGAATTTGATAAAATACGATTCCATTACTCCGGGAATGGAAGCGACTACCAAGATCCGGTACAAGGATAAAGGTACTTTGTCGAATCTTTATCCTGTCGTAGAGACAAGGCATGCCTTGTCTTCACCAAATGAATTACGCGTACAATTTTATGAACATGTAAAGGGAATTGCACCGGGTCAAAGTGCTGTGTTCTATGAAGGAGATGATGTATTGGGAGGTGGGATCATTCATTCGGGTGCATTGAAATGATATAATGTTGTAGAGACAGGTCTACAACAATTTGAGGATAAGCCCTTAGCAATTAAGTCATAGCCTGAAATTCAGGCAATATTCTTAGTAAAATCTCGTTTAATATGCCGGGAATTGCCATTCCCGGTTTTTGTTTTTAGTTTTGCTATGTCTCGCCTGAGGCGAGATCTTTATAATAAATCTGAAGTACCCTAATTGATGATCAATCATATGCGATCGAAGAACCTTATACCATGTTTAGCTGTATTAGCTCTTATCTTTTCACTTACTTCCTGTGAAAAGAAATCAGAAGTATTCACCACAGAAGCCATTGCCGATTATTTGCCCTTAACAGTTGGTAAGTACATCACTTATCGTCTCGATTCAACTGTCTTTAAGAATTTCGGAACCGTCCAGGAAATTCACAGGTACCAGGTAAAGCATGTAGTAGATGCACAGGTTCCCGATAATCTTGGCCGCCCAAGCTATCGTATTATCCGTTATCTCAGCGATTCGATTGGTGCGCAACCCTGGGTAGAAAATGGAACCTATTTTATCACGAACCTTACCGACCAGGCTGAAGTCGTTGAAGATAATCTGCGTTATATAAAATTGCATTTGCCGTTTAAGTTAAATACAGACTGGAAAGGGAATAAATATTTATCCGGCGATCCCTTCGCCTCTCTTTATACCTTCAATAACGATGATGATATGAATGACTGGGACTATAACATGGAAAGTTTTGACCCTTCAATAACTATTGCGGGAAAAACTATAAATGATGTCTATACTATCTTCCAGATCGATGAATCGTTCAATGCGCCTGTTACCAATACAAATTCAGTTGGCTCGAGAACCCTGGCCCAGGAGCAGTATGCCAAAAACATTGGGCTTGTAACCCGAGATTTCATTTTATGGGAATATCAACCACCAAATGGCCAGCCAGGTTTTTATACAGGGTTCGGTATCAAAATGTGGATGATCGATCATAACTGAGGCGAGATATCTGAGGTCTGAGGTCTGAATCATAACTTACAACGCCATTTTTCTTTGACTATCGACTATCGACTATCGACTATCGACTATCGACCTCCGACTTCCGGCTTCCGACTTCATTTCTTATTTTTGGAGATTAAAAATCATCCTGGTGAACAAATTGATCGTCGCCCTTATCGGAAGCTGTTTATTTCTTACGCAGGCACAGGCACAGTTTACCCGTTATGTTGTAAAATTGAGGAACAAAGGAGGAAATCCTTATTCACTGTCAACTCCGTCAGCATATTTATCGCAACGGGCTATTGATCGCAGAACCAGGTATGGGATTACGATTGACAGCACCGATCTACCGGTAACCCCTGCTTATGTAACACAAATAAGAAATATTTCGAACGTCACAGTTTTGAATATTTCCAGGTGGCATAACAGTGTCGCCATACAAACTTCCGATCCTAATGCAATTACGGCTATCAACGCATTGTCATTTGTTCAATCCACTTCGCCAATTGGAGCCAGGACAACAACGAATACAAGCGGGAAATTGATTACGGCTGATCAGCCCTATAATTCCACAGCAAGAGAAACACAATTGACGGCTGATTATTTTAATTATGGAACAGGATCATTGAACGAGATCAATCTTCATAAAGGACAACTTCTTCATAACATTGGGTTACGCGGGCAAGGAATGATCATTGCCATGCTTGACGGCGGTTTCTTTAGTTATAATACACTTGATGCAATGGATAGCATCATGCTTAACAACCAGGTGTTGGATACATGGGATTTTTATTCTAACAATACAAATGTTGCCGACGATCATCCGCACGGAATGCAATGCCTGTCAATTATTGCTGCAAACATTCCGGGTCAGTTCATTGGTAAAGCTCCCAAGGCCAATTTCTTTTTGTATCGGACAGAAGAAACTGCCAGTGAATACCCGATCGAAGAATTCAATATGGTTTGCGGTATGGAAAGAGCAGATAGCGCGGGCGCCGATGTCATTTCCGCCTCATTAGGATATTCAGAGTTTGACAACCCGGCATTTGATCATACTTACTCGCAAATGAATGGCAATACAACCCTTTCAGCTATCGGTGCAGATCTCGCAGCTAAGAAAGGAATTCTATTTGTAAATGCGGCAGGTAATGAAGGAAGCGCAACGTGGCATTATATCACAACACCTGCAGACGGTGATAGTGTGTTGGCGGTGGGTGCAGTAAATACAGCCGGGGCTGTCGGTTCATTCTCGAGCTATGGACCATCAAGTGATGGACAGGTAAAACCTGATGTTGCGTCAGTAGGTGTTAGCGCGATAGTACAGGCTACAAACAATACGGTTGTTACAGGTAGTGGAACTTCCTTTGCTTGTCCAAATATGGCCGGACTTGCAACCATCCTTTGGCAAGGATTTCCTGAAGTTCCGAACATGAGAATTGTAAGGGCATTGCGTGAAGCGGGCAGTATAGCTTCGGCACCAAATGATAGAATTGGTTATGGCATTCCTGATCTGAAATCAGCCTTTGGAACTTTATTAACTGAGTTTGCAACTTCGACATCGGCTATAAATGGTTGCAGGATCGCAGTGGGGTGGACAAGTAAAGATGTTAGCGCTATGAAGTATGAAATAGAAAGAAAGGGTCCGGGTGAATCGAACTTTACAAAAATTGGCGAACTGTCTCCAACCCCGGCTTCAATCCTGGCGACGCATACATACCAATTTGAAAATACCCTGGCATCTGGTACTTCAGGAAGTTTCTCTTATCGCATTAAACAAATAATCGATACAGCTGCAGCAACTTTTACCGCCGTTTATATTGATACTACAGTCGCGAATGTTTCGTCACCTTGCGTTGTCACGGGCGTTGTTAACCCTGGAGTTAGCGGAAACTATATCACTGTACGTCCAAACCCGTCAGTTGGGAGTACTGCGACATTGATCATTGAAACAACTGATGCAGTGGCAACCATGCCGATCCTTATTTATAATATGAATGGAAGACTGGTGCAAAGACTCCAGGAATCAAAAGGCACGGGTAAAAAAATTATTGATCTTTCTGTAAACACGCTGGCTAAGGGGAAATACTTCATCAATGTTTATAACAAAAATGTATTGATCGGTACAGCAGAATTTATCAGATTGTAAGGCTGTTGGCCTCTAGTGCAAACTCAACACCGCAACAAACATCGAGTCTGCTTTCTTATCATAACCTTTTAATACTTCCATTTGCTTCAATTCCAGGTGGAATTTCTCTTTTATGAATTCAACTACATCTTCATTTTCCTTCCTGAAAACAGAACAGGTAATATAAATAAATGATCCTCCCTTTTGAAGTTGGGGAATGACGTTTGAAACAATCTTCTTTTGAAGCGAAGAAAATCTTTCAATCTCATTCTCATCAAAAAAATAAAGTTGTTCAGGTGTTCGTGACCACGTGCCACTACCGGTACAAGGAGCATCGCAGATTATAATTTGATAGTTGATAGTTGATAGTTGATATTTATCTGAAAACAGGTCAACGGCATAGCTTTTATAATTTTCTATACCTGCCTTCTGAAATCTCTTTTTGAGATTAATAAGAATACTTTCTCTGACATCGGAAACGGTAAGATCAATAGTGGGATTGATATCATAGGCCATGATCGATTTTCCACCGCTGCCTGCGCAACAATCCCAAATTTTGATTATAGAATTATGATTTAAGATCCGGGGTCTGATAAAATCGCCTGTTCGTTGAGAACTTTCGTCCTGTACAACTGCATCAGAATCCAGTTCAACTATTTCATCGATCCTTGTTGTGTTTGGCAACGCAAGACAGGTATCAGTAATCATCTTAAGATCAATTCCTGCATCGCTAAGTTTTTTTATCACCACCTTTTCCTTTCCCGGCCGTAACCGAATGAACAGGTCAGGCTGTACAAAAAATGATCTGCAGAACCCTTCATGGTCTATTCCTTCACTTAATTCTTCTTCCCACGGAAAAACGTTGAGCATTGTCCAGGGGACTCCTTTTGGAGAACATTGAACATTGTCCGAAAGGACTCCTTTGGAGAGCATTGAGCATTTTTTTTCTACCGGTAATTTGACGTGTTCACTCCATTTCGGTCCGAGCTCATTAAGAATTTGATTAGGTTCCCGGGAACTTAAAAACAATCCAGATAAAATTCTTTCTTCAATGTCTAAACTTGCGGCTGCTTTTCCAAGGCGGAAATAACAATAACATAAGTGAGAAATCTCTTTACGATCCTTTGAACCAAATTTTGTGCTGGTTGAAAAATATTTTTTAAGGGCTGACGATAAGGGTGCTCCACCTTTATAAGCAGCCAGTATGGCTTTTGCAGTATTGATATAAGAATGATACCGGCTCATCTATCCAATTTAAATTTCTTCTTGAGGTGCAGAAGATATAAACAAATTTCATTTCTGGCGGAAAATTTGTGATTACTGTAACTGTGCTGTTTCAGAGGTGTTACAATAAAAATCTTCGCTTATCGAGCTATGTGGAAAATCAACCTCAAT
>JAICPX010000295.1 GCA_025929635.1 Chitinophagaceae bacterium | reverse complement strand
TATGAAGCCTGGGTAAAAGAAAATGCTGCTAAGAGCAAATCAAAAAATAAGAACAAATCGGGTAAATAATAATTATTTTATATAGTTTAATCCCCGTATCGCCTAAGGTGAGACGGGGATTTTTTATGAGCGAGATTGTAGTTTGTTAATGATAATTACCTTTGAAAAATGCTCACAATTTCAAAACGCGGTGAACAAATGCCCGCTTCACCAATCCGGAAGCTCGTGCCTTATGCCGAAGCTGCAAAAAGAAAAGGCATAAAAGTTTACCACCTGAATATCGGGCAACCGGATATCGAAACGCCCCCCGCTATTTTAGACGCTGTACGCGAGGCAAATATAAAAGTGCTTGAATACAGTCATAGTGCCGGTAATGAAAGTTATCGCCGCAAGCTTGTTCAATATTATAAAAAAGCAGGGATCGATGTGACGCATGAACAGATCCTGATAACCACCGGTGGCAGCGAAGCGATCATGTTTGGTTTTTTCTGTTGCCTGAATCCGGGTGATGAAGTAATTATTCCTGAGCCTTTTTATGCAAACTATAATGGTTTTGCCTGCGCTGCTGGTATTAATGTGGTGCCTATTACATCTACTATTGAAACTGGTTTTGCCCTGCCTCCCATTGAAGATTTTGAAAAAGCAATTACACCAAAAACAAAAGCGATCATTATTTGCAGTCCAAATAACCCAACTGGTTATTTATATAGCCGGGCTGAAATGGAAGCGTTGAAAGAGATCTGCTTAAAATATAACCTGTACCTGTTCAGTGATGAAGCGTATCGTGAATTTTGTTATGATGGTGAATATGTAAGTGCCATGCATTTACCAGGTCTGGAAAAAAATGTGGTATTGATGGATACGATTTCAAAAAGATATAGTGCATGCGGAGCACGATTGGGCGCTTTTGTTACAAAGAATAAGGAAGTGTATGATACTGCGATGAAGTTTGCACAAGCGAGGCTTTCTCCCCCCGGTCTTGCACAAATAATGGGCGAGGCTGCCGTTGATCTTCCCGATTCTTATTTTGATGAACCAAAAGCCGAATACCTGGCAAGAAGAGACTTATTGGTGAATCGTTTGAACAAAATGCCCGGCGTATTTTGTCCAAACCCGGGCGGTGCATTTTATGCCATCGCGAGATTGCCGATCGATGATTGCGATAAATTCTGTCAATGGTTGTTAGAAAATTTTTCTTATAAAGATCAAACAGTAATGCTGGCGCCGGCGACAGGTTTCTATGGAACTGCGGGTTTAGGAACGAATGAAGTTCGCCTTGCTTATGTGTTAAACCTTGATTCTATCAATGCCGCGATGGATTGTTTGGAAAAAGCATTAGAACAATACCCGGGTAAAGTGATTGAGAAAAAACTAAGGGCTGCCGATGCAAAGTAGTTTTAAAGGCGACGTTATTACCTGGAAGAAAAGTCATAACACTATTGAACAAAAACTTTCAACACGACATCTTTTTGATCCTTTCTAACGATTCTAAATAAATAAATTCCCTTACTCAATCTTCCAGCAGGTACCTGATGGCTGATATCATCTAATTTCATTTCATGTACTTTTTGTCCCTGCATATTTATTATTTGTAAGCTTGCCGGCTCAACTTGATTGTCCGATAAAATAGTGATCGGCTGATATTGAGCAGCAGGATTGGGATAAACGATAAATTCAGTTCCGTTGAAATAATAAACGGTTTCAACCGATGAATAAATTATCCTGCCGCCAGTCAACTCAAGTTTGACACGATAAACATTTAATCCTTTTGACAATTGCGCATCAGTAAAATTATATATCAACGAGACAGGATTTGTGATCGCTTGAAGTGTCACATAATTAGTACCATTGAATTTTTCGAATACGATCTTGTTTACATTAAATAAAGTGCCGAGAGAAAGAGCAAGGTCCGCCGTGTTGCCCGCAAATAGTGCAAGAAAAGATCGGAAATAACACTCCACTCCCTGTAGCGTATAATTGAGCGTATAACTTTTAACTCCTTCTTTGTTTCCAATGAGTGGTGCAGCAGCATAGTGAAGAGATGGATTTGTTGCCTTTGCAAGGATCAAAAAACTATCTGTAGCTACCGTGACCGGTTCAAGATATTTATTACCCAGCTTATAAAACCTGTAATTTATAACCGATGGCAATTTATTCCAATAGATGAGAAATGAATCAGGGCAATTGAATCCAATACCGGTTGTGGTCCTGTTGGCGATCGTAAAAGTATCACTCACGAAAATATTTGCACCAATCGTCATTCGCAATTGCGCCATGCTTGTTAACTGCGGAACGTTCCAGTAATAGTATCCCGCATCCAAATTGATCGCATTTTGAATTTGATGCCATGTAGTCCCGTTTGTCGTGTACTCCAGTATGCCATTCGTTGCAGCAAATGATGATTGCCATCTTATATTATTTATCGTTGAGGGAAAAATAAAATCGTTCGATGTTGGAAACTGCCATTCAAATTCATCAGCTGTATCGAGCTGCCATGCAATATGAAAATCTTGTGATGTGGTTGGAACATCATAGCCAGTAACGTTCAATTTATAACCACCGGGAACAGGGTTGATGACAGTTATCTGCTCTACATTATTTAACGTATCTCTTTTTCTTTTTGCAAGCAGATTCAATGAATCGATATGTGGGAATGGATTTAAGACCCAGGGATTCCATACCTGCCCCGAAGACACATGTCTCAATTCAAGATCAAGATCATTGACCAGTGCTTTTGCAGCATTGGGTGTGGCGGGCGGATCATTCCAAACAATGGTCGCTTTCAATTTTTTGATCCCTGGAGGGATAACCAGGTCATATGTTTGTGTGGTTGATATTGAAACAGTGCCACTAAAAAACCTGTTCGACTGCAACGTTCTCATTGCATTAATTGCATTCAATGCACCAAATCCATTTTTATAGTCTACTTCAGTATTGCCAACATCATCAGCGGAATTAATGAGTATGGCTCTCAATAATGAACTGGGTGGTAATGCACCGGTATTTTGTTTATATGACTGTTGTAATAACAAAGCGGTTCCGGATACTAAGGCTGCGGCACCAGAGCTTCCATCTTGACCAAATGCAACCAATTCTGGTTTTACCCGGCCATCGTGTGCCGGGCCTTTTGAACTTAATAAGGCTACGTTGGAAAAAGAATCAGTGGCGCCGACTGTTAGTGTGTTCTTCGCCATCTTAAAGCTGCCGGTTAGATTTGCAAAGCTATTTAAGCCTGAATAAGTACCGGTAGTGGCAGCAGATGATCCTGAGTTTCCTGAGGAAAAAGTATGAAGTAACGAAGGGTTTGATATAACGCTTGCATCGTAAGCAGCGGCATCGGCTCCGTAAAAACTCTCCACTCC
The DNA here is from genome assembly GCA_025929635.1 of Chitinophagaceae bacterium. Classification (GTDB taxonomy): domain Bacteria; phylum Bacteroidota; class Bacteroidia; order Chitinophagales; family Chitinophagaceae; genus VBAS01. The sequence continues at coordinate 2,651 of JAICPX010000295.1, read as the reverse complement.
TACTCCATAAGAATGATTTTGTACAGAAATATTGTAATGCTGGTAAGAACTGTTTGGGTCCGGTAATAGAACTGCAAAACTTGATGAACTGATCGTGCTGCCCCATGCTGCTCCTTTGCCCAGGTGCCAGCTATTACCACCGCCGCCGATCATGGTCGACATGATCGTTGCATGTGAGTTGACATTATTTGAAGAAAGATCTGTTGAAAGAAACCTTCCCTTAAGGTCTATATCCGTAGTATCCGGTTTATTTTCTTTAACTGAGACAACTACTCCATCACCATTTATCGATGAAAAATCTCTGTGGGCAAGATTTATTTTGTTTACCGAAAGATCGAGATTTCCAATAATCAATTCTTCTTTGGCTCTTCTGTCTCCCATTTCAATAAAGATCACTTCAGTTAATGGAAGGAACAGGGAGTCTAGTTCTTTGGCTGTCGCTGCTATTTTATAAAAAACGAAATCTGTTGACTCGTATAATTTCCGGGTTTGATATCCAGGTTTAAAGAACTCAGTAGGGATTTTACCATTTTTAATTGTTATAACAAGCTCGACACGATCCGTGGGGAGATTGCCTCTGGTTATTTCATTCAATAGCGTCGGAGAAAGTTTTGGCTGGGGTATTACCTGCGCACCTGAGAAATGTGTAAGCAGCACACTGGCGAACAGGGTTAGGGACCGGATACTCATAAAGCCCTGAACACGGAATCTAGTTTTCATTCATTAAAAATATTGATTTCCCGGGTTTGTCATGACGTTTTCCAATGAGACGCGAAAGTTAGCTGTTAAAAAAAAATGATAAAAACATTTGTTAGTATTTCAAAAAATCATATATCTTGTCCAGTCGAAATATCCCACCTGTATTTTCGTCTTTGAGATCTCATTATTTAATCACACTAAAAAAAACCCACATGAGAAAAATGATGAAACCATTAGCCTTCCTGCTTATCGCAGGTTTTGCAATTACATCATGCAAAAAAGAAGTGAAGGAACCAGTTCAAGAGGAAATTTCACAAGAAACGTTGACAAAGATCTACAACCACGGATTTGGTACTGACAATGTTCAGAAAGTTGAAGAAGGATACCTGGTTGAAGGAGATATTATACTTACAGAAGAATATCTGAACTCCGTTCCGGGTGGTAACTTCCTTCGTATCGCGAACAACGAACAGTACCGCACAACAAACCTGGTATCAGCTCCGCGGGTTATAACAGTTAGTTTAGATAATAAACTTTCCAACCTTGCAGGCTATTCGCAGGCACTGGCGACAATGGTAAGCAGGTATAATGCTGAAAATCTTTCCCTGACTTTCCAGGTAGTTAGTTCTGGCGGCACCATCAGATTTGTAAATGCTAATGGACCCTACCTTGCATCAGCAGGATTTCCGAGCAGTAATGGTTCACCTTATGGCCAGGTAAAAGTATATTCCAGAAATATCGGATCCGGTACTTCCTCAACCTTTATTAATTTCCTCGCAACGATCCTTGCGCATGAGGCCGGGCATTGTATAGGATTCCGCCACACAGATTTTATGGACCGTAGTTACAGCTGTGGGGGCGCTTATGCAAATGAAGGTGCTTCATCGATTGGGGCTATTCATATTCCCGGCACACCTACAGGACCTGAGGCGAAATCATGGATGCTGGCGTGTATCAGCAGGAATGAGAACAGGCCGTTTACCGCTAATGACAAAGAGGCTTTGGATTATTTATATCCGTAATTGTTTTACAGTTGACAGGACCGTCTCGCCTAAGGCGGGACGGTTTTTATTTTTCTATAAGGTAACAAACACGATTAAGTCTTCCCTCAAAATCAAACGGTGTCGTTTGCTTTGTAATGTCTTTTATCATCGAAGAATGTATTGATCCACTGTCCAGGACAAATTTCTTATAATTGGTGCTGAAATAGATCTTCCCACCGGGCGTTAGCCCCTCCAGGCAATCATTGATAAGGTTTACATGATCCCGTTGAATATCTAAAATATCTTCCATTCTTTTACTATTACTAAATGTTGGGGGATCAAGGATTATCACATCGAAATAATTCTCTTCAATGCTACCAAGAAATTTTGATACGTCAGCCTGGATGAACTTGTATTTGCCCGGATCAATAAATCCGTTTAATTGCATATTGCTTTTCGCCCAGTCAAGATAAGTCTTTGAAAGATCAACAGTCACCACTTCACTGGCTCCGCCTGCCGCCGCATATACGGAGAATGAACCTGTGTAGGAAAATAAGTTCAGTACCCTCATATCCTTAGCCTCAACCTTAACCTTTTCCCTTGTGACCCGATGATCTAAAAACAAACCGGTATCAAGATAGTCGCTGAGATTAACAATAAACATCAACCCATTTTCCTGTACCGTGAGCGCTGACCGTTGCTCTCCTGTTTTTTGATATTGACCCAGCCGGCCGGGCTTTCTTTGACGAAGTTTAATAAAGATATTTTCTTTATTAACTTTTAATACCTGGCAAATGATAGCTATACTTTTCTCCAGCCATTCGTCATGCTGCGTTTCGCTCATTCCATGTCGCCGTTTGTATTCAGCCAGGTAGACATGCTGGTCATATATCTCGATGCAGAATGGAAATTCGGGAAGGTCATGATCATAAAGCCTGTAACAGGTCACTCCTGTTCTCTTTGCCAGTT
>JAICPX010000410.1 GCA_025929635.1 Chitinophagaceae bacterium | reverse complement strand
GGACGAGACCTCCTTTACCTTTTGAAACCGTTCGCCTATCGGCAGATCCTTGACGACAAATAGTAAGGGAAGGATACGCATCAATGATCCGTTCCCATTATCGCTTTCCATTATACCCCCGGCCAATTCAGGAGGATCACCTTTTATTAATCGCATGATCGAAGCATGTGTTGCATTACCTACATCAAATACCTTATGATGAGCTCCCCAATACCCTTGCTTTAACCAGGCGATAAAATTGGCAGCAACGATGTGCAGATCGTAGTCATGTGTAAGCGCTTCCGCAAGGCAAAAAGCAAGACTACTATCATCACTCCATGTTCCCGGCGGTTGATTCCAGACTCCGTAACCAGTCATTTCTTTAATTGGAAATGCCTTGAGCCGCTCCCTTGATGAGAATTCAACAGGTACACCTAATGCATCACCGACAGCTAAGCCAAACAAAGCGCCTTTAACTTTATCAATCATGACGATTTATTCTTTTCACCATAAAATGAGCAGTCAATTCTTATCTCACCGATAATATTATTATTGAACTCGTCCAATTCATTTGCCGGTACCCAAAGCTCATTATGAATTTCGCCGCCAACATTCTGTATAGGGTATTTTTTTATAAAATCTTCTGCTACATCAAATGACAAAACATGGCCGGCATATCCAGAAACTTCATCTTCCGTATTCCATTGTTTCGCTATTTGCGCAGCATATTCTTTATTCATAACCGGGTAAAAAATAGGCTGCCATTCAAGTCTTGGCGGAAATCTTTTAAACCCTGATTCCTTTATCAACTCTAACTCCTTTTGACCTACGGGACGATATAATGTTATTAATTTCATTAATTACAAATCATATACAGTTACCCTAATTCTTTTGTCAATTAATTGCGTATGGATTATTTTTTCCATTTTGTCCCAACTGCCTCCGGCAAGTCCACACCCGATACGGGGCATATGCACCGTTGCGTTGATCTGCAGCGCCATGCTTGCCACCTTACTTAATCCCGTTGAAACGGCTTCATACCGGACAGGCGGAATTCCATCTTTGCCGCCTTTAATATCACGCTGACCGATCAGGTTAGCGATCCATATATCGTCTTCAACTTTTACGAATTGAACCTCGCCTAATGCAAACTTATCTTTTGACGCGTACCAATTTCTAAAACTCTGCTCCGGTTCACTCCATTTTGATGATATTGCCATAACAAAACCACGACCCCAACCTCCGATATCATTACAAATATGAACGATGATCTTGTTACCATTCTTTAATGGAGATGTAGCGTCTCCTTTAATATATTCGATTTCCATAACAAAGCTGTTTTCCATTCCTTAATGGTTGCAAACAGTTTTTCATCAAAAGAAGTCAATGTCGCCTGTGACAAAATTGTTTTAAAGTGAATAAATGGCAATGAAATTGCCAGTATTTTCTGCTGGTTATCTTTTGTAGCCCATCCTGAACGATACATCATCCAAAGAAACCCCGGCTTTATCCATGACATCCTGTTAAAACTATAATGTGGGTCATCAAATCTTTGACGACTTACAGCATAGTCGGCAATATGATGATTAAAAGCCTGGTAAACGATAATACTATTATTTTCCAGCCTTCCGATGATCCGTTTCCCCGTTTCAGGCAGCCTGTTCTTCTGCTCTATATATTTCTCTGTTCTCATTTAGTCTTTCTCTTATCTCTTTTAATGTAGACTCCCGTAAAAGTTTTCCGTCCTTAAACACAGTTTTTAGTTCGCCTTGCTTTTCCTCATTCCATGACACCCGGTCTCTGAGCACATATCTTCCATTCTCACTCGTCACCTGTAACAGCCCGGTAGCCGATCTTTTGGTACCATCATCGGTTCTGGGATCCTTAAAAATCCGTCTTCCCTTATGATTCACTTCCACATAAGTCGCCTTCATAGCCAGACCGAATGTATCACGGGTATTATACTGGTAAGTAAAGCTACCGATGCCAAAAACTACCTGGCTTGCAAAACCTTTCTGCTTTAGTCCTTCACAAATGTGTTGAGCCCGCTCGATGGTTATATTATCTCCATAGATAACGCCAACATGTGGATCTAATATTTTATATCCTCTATTCGTGATTGTCCCTCCAAAAATATCCCATAATAGTTCAATTACACCTTTCCTCTCCGCGACGGTGCTGCCGCCGGGATCACCACAAATGATCTTAACCGGGTCGCCACTGTCTGGTCTTATTATGACCTTTCCATTCCTTCGTAAAACTGTTTCTTTTAAAACAGATAAATATTCGTTGCAAACTTTCCACAGATCCCAGGTATCGCTAACTATACTTATTATACCTGAGGGATATATTTCTGTGATCAGTCTTTTGAATGTTTTCAATTCACCCTCTTTACCGCCACTGCACATTACGCTGTGTTCAGTTGCAGCAACACTACCACCGATCAGTTCTATATCAGCATCTGCCTGGTAATACATTTCCAGGGCATCTATTGCCGGGATCGTATCGGTCCCGGTAAAGGAAAGTAAATGTCCCATACCGCTGGTTATTGCCGTTTCAATGCTACTCATACCTCTGAAACTAAAATCATGTCCCTGCCATTGAACAAAACTTCCGGACATACCGGTTTTACCTGCATAGTCACTAAATAATTTCCTGTACTCAAAAGCAATTGTCGCGCTAATACACGGCTGCCAGATCGTAGCTGTTAAAATCGTTTCCAGGAAATTGGTCAACCAATAAAATTCAGGTAAAGTATTTACTATCGTGAGGCACGGAACTCTCATGGGAACCCTGCTCCCTTCGGGCAATGCTTTTATCTCAATTGGCAAATAACCCAGCTCATGGAGTTTTTCAATATGTTCATAAGTCGGCAGATCTGCACCCAAAGAGGTTTTGATCCTCCTTTTGTATTCCCTTAATATTTCATCCCTGGAACGATTGAAAAAATTATCGTTGAAATATCCAAGGAGATATTCTTTTATGAAATACTGCAGACCAAAGAACACCATTTCATCTACCTCAGCGATCCTGCTTTTTCTTGGTGTCAGGTTGCTATAAACCAAATTAGTATTGGCGGGATATTGGAATACATGTCCCACCTTATAATAATCGGTTAATAAAAATGGATTCGTTTTCATACCAATCAGTTTATAATTTTTTTTCACCTGTTATGTCCAGTGGTATCGTTTTCACGATGGGTGAATCATAATTTCTTCTATAACTATCGCTAACGATGATCTCATCAAACGTTTGCTCCAGGAGAGAAAATCCTTTTGAAAAAATCCCATGAGTAACAATTAATGTTAGATGCATTGGACGTATCTGCCCGGCTATGGCGAGGAAAGTTGCGCCACCATCACATATATCATCAATGATCACACAATTCCTGTCCTTACATTTTTCGGGTTCGCGGACTTCAAGGATAATCTTACCGGTTGCGAGATCCCTTGTCTTGGTGCAATAAACGATTGTTGACAGATGTTTGTTCCATTTGAGATAGTCCTGTACTTTCTTTGATGCGCCGGTGTCGGGACAAATAACCACTGCGTCCTCCCTATCGTATAGCTCCACCAATTGCCTGTTATTAATATGTGTCGAATTCCTAATCAGCCTCAATGATAGCTCCGAATGAACATCAAATAAAATGACCTGTTCAAACTGACAAGCATTGATAAGCGAGGCGATCACCTCAATATCACAGCTATCTCCATTTGCCATCACCCGGTCATACCTGGCTCCCATGAGGTAAGGGATAACTAATAATTTCTTTCTGGCATTCAAATGATCAATTGCATTTGCGGTCTGCAAAAGGTGCATCATTTTCAGGCTGTTCGTAATGGAGCAGATCACAGTTACCTCGTCAGACTTAGTTACAAGGTCCACGATCACGTGAGGCTGATTGTCCGGGAACAGGATAAAACGAACTCCTTTACTTTTATTGAGATCGACAATCTTCATTTTGCTTAATTAATAAGCAAATTTAGTGAGTCAGTCTGAGTTTTCCAAATTTTGCTTTAATTTAAAGCAAAATGGTCCCGACCTGAAAAATGTACGCTGCTGACCGGATGAGGAATTACAAAAGGCTAACTAGTTCAGCCTGTAGATTCGATCTGGCCCGAGTTTCATACTTATTATAAAATGTCGGAGTTTTGAAAATCCTTTCCATGTGGAGAAAGTGATTAAGAACTTTCTTGCGTCCGTTGTTATAAATGAAATCTGGATAAATGGAGTATTCTTTCCTGATCTGCATGCAGTATTGTGTATATACATCATAAGGCTGACCCAAAATCGATAGATCTGTATCCGTGAAAAGCTTAATATCACCGTTCTTGCTGGGTTGATGATCTTTTGTAGCAAGTATCTGTTTCTTACACAAATCCATCTTGTCACCGGGATAATCTATTGATGAAAGTCTTCTGGTCGCAAATTCAG
>JAICPX010000230.1 GCA_025929635.1 Chitinophagaceae bacterium | reverse complement strand
TAATCGTTGAACTTACTTCCCTGAGTAAAAATATTGTCGATGTTATTGTTGAATTCATCTCTCCTTAGCCTTGTAGTAACGAGGTCTTCGGGATTCCCGCTTGCATCCAATACAAAGCTGTCGACACCTGCAGTAAAACCATCTGTGTTTAATCGGGGCACCCAGTCACCGAATTGTGCTGTTACATTGGCTCTTAGTGCACCGTCAATTTTGAATCCTCCTTTTGGAGTTAGTACCATTGCTTCCTGGCTATATGCAACACCAGTGGTAAACAATAAAAGAAGGAGAATAAAGATTTTTAAAGGTTGGAAATAAGGATGAAGTAACTTTTTCATGATAGTAGCTTTTGATTTTTTTATAATAAATAATTGGTGGTTTGGGTTGATCAAATAAATAAGAACGGAGCACGTCTGCGGTAAATAAGTCTGTATTTCCTATTATACCGATTGATATACTCAATTGAATACAATAAAACACAACAGTTCCACGTAATCCTTTCACGCATAAACAATAGTTTACACTGCCTAATAAGCGCCGGTAAAAATGTAAAGTGGTTTGATCAGGATACCAGGTTCGTTTTCTCTGTGTGATGCCAGAAAGGAGTGATCAGGGGGGTTGGATGGAGGCTAATCAAGGGTGGAAAACAGGTAAAGTGGCGACGTGCTAAAGTTACAAAAGGTCAATTTTCAGAATAAGGCCAATCAATATGACATGAATATAAGATTTGTTTTTGGATAAAGAAAGCAAAAACTTTTGTTCTATGATTTATTTTGGGACTAAGCAGCGGAATCCTGCTGCCTGAAGTTATTGTCAAAAGTGGAGTTGATATAGAAACCCCTTCTTGCAAGTACTTCGTTCTGTATCAGCTCAATGGTGCGCCGGCAAGTGTCATATTCACCTTTATAGGATTCACCAAAGATCATGATCTGGGTAAGGCGGTTTGTATGTGCAGCCAGCAGATCGATCAGCTCGGAGTCTTCCAGTTTGCGATGTAAATACATAGGGTTCAATTCTGATTTAGCTCACAACCAGAAATTCCGCAAACTCCATGCGAGTCTGAGAAAAGAATTTGAAATGTTTGAAAAAGTTTCTATAAAATATATTCCGGGGAAAAAAATTCTACAGAAAAGAATGAAGCCTGAGGTCTGAGGTACGAAGTCTGACTTCCGACTTCCGACTTCTGACTTCTGACCTCCGACTACGGCATGTTATTTTCAATGTTGTAATTATTGCTATGCCGCTTATTGACTTTACCCATAAAGGTTTATACTGTGCTGCCGGAGATTTTTATATTGATCCCTGGCAACCCGTAAACAAAGCAATTATTACACATGCCCATAGTGACCATGCAAGATGGGGAAGTAATTACTACCTCTGTCACGAAGCTTCGCTGCCATTATTAAAATTAAGATTGGGGGATATTGCAGTCGAATCCATTCAATGGAATGAATCGGTCAACATCAATGGTGTAAAAGTTTCGTTACATCCTGCGGGTCATATCATCGGTTCATCTCAAATTAGAATTGAATATAATAATGAAGTATGGGTTGTCAGTGGAGATTATAAAATTGAAGATGATGGGATCAGCGGAAAATTTGAACCTGTAAAATGTAATGTGTTTATTTCTGAATCCACTTTTGGTTTACCTATATATAACTGGAAACCGCAGGAAGAGATCTTTCAAAATATAAAAGACTGGATAAGTGATAATCGTTCCGCAGGCAGGACTTCCGTACTGATCGCTTATAGTTTGGGAAAAGCGCAAAGGGTAATGCAGTGCATCAAAGACGCGGATGTAAAAATATTCCTGCATGGAGCTATATGGAATGTTCATCAAACTTTACTTGATGCGGGCTATGATCTTCCAGTTGCTGAAAGAGTTTTGCCTGGAACACCAAAGGAACATTTTAAGGGCAATATTGTGATCGCTCCGCCAAGCGCAGATGGCACTCCCTGGATGAAAAAATTTGCGCCTTACAGCGTTGGTGTCTGCAGCGGTTGGATGCAGGTAAGAGGCAATGTGCGAAGACGGAATGCCGATGCTGGCTTTGCATTGAGTGATCATGCGGATTGGAAAGGGTTACTCGATGCGGTGAAAGCAACCGGGGCAGAAAAAGTTTTTGCCACACATGGGTTCCAGGCCGCATTTAGTCGCTATCTGAATGAAAATGGAATTGAAGCCGCTGAGGTAAAGACAGAATTTCGGGGTGAAGAAGAGGAACAAGAAAAGCGGTCGACTACGAGTGAGCAAGAAAGAGCAGATGAAAATTGATCATTGAATATTGAATCTTGATTGAAACAGCGTGAAAGACTCAAGATTCAAGAAACAAGATTCAAGTTAGTTTTAATGAAACAGTTTGCATCGTTAATAAAGCAGTTGGGTACAAGTACCAAAACCAATGAAAAGCTGGATGCACTCTCCCATTACTTTGCTAGCGCCGATGATGCAGATAAAGTTTGGGTGATCGCATTGTTTAGTGGTCGCAGACCTAAACGAATGGTCAGCTCAGCTTTTCTGTCGCTATGGTGCATGGAAGTGGCTGAATTGCCTGCCTGGCTATTTGAAGAATGTTATCATACAGTTGGTGACCTGGGCGAAACGATTGCATTATTATTACCGGAATCAAATGCAAACAAATCTCCTGATAAAAGTGTTTCCTGGTTTTTAGAATCCTTTATTCGGCTGGAAAAAGCTGATGAACCAGTAAAGAAAGAGTTTATCATCAGCAGTTGGATGGCAATGTCGAAAGATGAACGTTTTGTTTTTAATAAATTACTGACCGGAAATTTCAGGATCGGTGTTTCGCAAAAAATGATCGTAAATGCACTGGCAAAAACCGTCGGGCTCGAACCGAGTGTAATTGCACATCGTATCAGTGGCAACTGGGACCCGTCAACAGCTTCTTTTCAGGAATTACTAAGCGAAGAAGCAACGAACATTGACTTTTCCAAACCTTATCCATTTTATTTAGCGTATGCATTGGATACAGCTGTTAATGACTTGGGACCTGAAAGCGAATGGCAGGCTGAATGGAAATGGGACGGGATCCGCGGGCAAATGATAAGGCGCAATAATGAGATCTTTGTCTGGAGCCGGGGTGAAGAATTAATGACCGATAAATTTCCCGAATACCATGCATTAAGGGATTTATTACCCGATGGAATTGTTCTTGATGGCGAGATCATTCCAAGTATTGATAAAAAACCATTGCCATTTGCATTATTGCAAACACGTATTGGCAGAAAGAATGTCACTAAAAAACATCTACAGGATGCACCCATCGCTTTTTTTGCGTATGATATCTTAGAATATGAAGGGCAGGATATTCGTGAATTGCCATTGGACAAAAGAAGAAGCCTGCTGGAAGCCATCGTTGCAAATCCTGGCCACCCCGTGTTACTATTATCTCCTGTAATAAACTTTTCTTCATGGGAGCAGCTGGCTGCGATCCGTGAAAGTGCAAGAGAAATGGGATCGGAAGGTATCATGTTAAAACGAAGATCGTCAGCGTACCAGGTCGGTCGTAAGGTGGGCGACTGGTGGAAATGGAAGATCGATCCATTGGTGATCGATGCAGTTATGATCTATGCACAGAAAGGTCATGGAAGAAGAAGTAACCTGTACACCGATTATACATTTGCCGTAAAAGATGGAGATAAGCTGGTAAGCTTTGCAAAAGCATACTCGGGGCTGACAGATAAAGAATTTGCCGAAGTAGATGCATTTGTAAAAAGAAATTCACTGGAAAAATTTGGACCGGTAAGAACAGTAAAACCTGAACTGGTTTTTGAAATAGCATTTGAAGGAATAGCAGCAAGTAATCGCCATAAATCAGGGGTTGCTCTGCGATTTCCCCGTATCAATCGCTGGCGAAAAGATAAAAGCCCGAATGACATCAATACACTCGATGACCTCAGGAAAATGCTGGAAACGTATGGAAAGTGAGGGAGCAGTCGGCAGTCGGTAGTCAGACGTCGTACTTCGTAAATCCTACTTCGGACATCAGACCTCAGACTTCATTCTTAAATTGCACCATGCCCGAACTAAAAGAAACAAAAGGTTATAACGTTATAGCGGGGATGATGGCTGCGCAGGATAAAAAACCTTTTTTATTCCAGGAGCAAACATGGCAGTGCATTATCGATGGCAAAAGCGGTTTAGTGAATGCCCCGACAGGTTGCGGGAAAACATATTCGGTTTTTCTGGGAGCTATCATTGATTTTATCAATCGATATCCCGATGATTACAAAGAAATAAAAAATAGCGGTCTTCAATTATTATGGATCACGCCATTGAGGGCATTGGCTGCAGATATCGGTCGTGCTATGGAAGAAGTGACCAGGATATTGCATCTTAAATGGAAAGTCGGGATCAGAAATGGTGATACACCAGGCGCCGAAAGAACAAGACAAAAAGCGCAAATGCCGGAGATATTGATCATTACTCCGGAAAGTCTTCATTTATTCATAGCACAAAAAGGTTATGCAGAAATCTTCTCATCTCTAAAAATTATTGCGGTCGATGAATGGCATGAATTGCTGGGATCAAAGAGAGGAGTGCAGGTGGAGTTAGCAATTGCCAGGATCGTGAATTGTCAAACGTCAGACGTGAGACGTGAGACGTTAGACATCTCACGTCTCACGTCTCACGTCTCACGACTAAGCATTTGGGGCATTAGCGCTACCATAGGAAATCTTGAAGAAGCAAAAGAAGTCTTATTATCCCCAATACCCGGCAACGGCGTGATCGTTACCGCCGAAATGAAGAAACGAATTGAAATTGAATCCATCTTCCCGGATGAAATAGAAAAATATCCCTGGGCCGGGCACTTAGGAATTAAACTGATCAATAAAGTGCTCCCGATCATTCATCAAAGTAAAACAACACTTATTTTCATAAACACCCGTGGCATGAGCGAGATCTGGTACCAGCAATTGCTGAATGCATCACCCGATCTTGCCGGTATCATTGCCCTGCATCATGGAAGCGTGGAAAGAGAATTGCGTGAATGGGTAGAAGAGAACTTACACACAGGAAAATTAAAAGCTGTTGTGTGCACGGCTTCCCTCGATCTTGGTGTTGATTTCCGTCCCGTTGAAACAGTGATACAGGTTGGTTCGCCAAAAGGTGTTGCCCGTTTCCTGCAACGTGCAGGGCGCAGTGGCCATCAACCCGATGCAACCAGTAAGATCTATTTTTTACCGACACATTCCCTTGAGCTGATAGAAGCCGCTGCGTTGAAATCTGCGATCAAAGAAGAGTTAATTGAAAGTCGTGTACCCGTGCTTTTGTGCTATGATGTTTTACTTCAATGGCTGTGCACACTGGCGATCTCGGAGGGGTTTACAGCGGATGAAATGTTTGAAGAAATAAAAACTACTTATTGTTACAGAGAGATCACGGTTGATGAATGGCAGCAATTACTTCATCATCTAATTTCCGGTGGCGATGCCTTGCAGCAATATGATGAATATAAAAAAGTTGAATTGACCGATGGCGTATACAGGATCACCAAAAGAAGGATCGCCATGCGTCATCGTTTACATATTGGAACGATCGTCAGCGAACCTATGATGAAAGTGCAACTGCTGAATGGCGGATTTATTGGCGTCATCGAAGAGTGGTTTATCAGCCGGCTAAGTCCCGGTGATGTTTTCTCATTGGCTGGCAGAAAGCTTGAGTATGTTTCATCAAAAGATATGACGGCCTATGTTCGTCGGTCAGCTGCCAGGAAATCTATTGTTCCAAGCTGGCAGGGCGGGCGCATGCCGCTGAGCGCAAACCTGGGAAGAAAGTTGAGGGAGACGCTGGATAGCGTCAGACGTGAAACGTCAGACGTCAAACAGGAAACATCACCATCATTGTCTCAAGTCTCACGTCTCACGTCTCACGAAAAACCGATTGAACTATCAACGCTGGAACCTCTCTTCGCCCTCCAGCAACAGCTTTCGCATTTACCAAAAGCCAATGAATTGTTGATCGAACATATAGAAACGGATGAAGGTTTTCATCTTTTCGTGTATCCTTTTGAAGGCAGGCTGGTGCATGAAGCGATGGCGGCCATTCTTGCCTACCGTATCAGCCGCATCACTCCTATTACCTTCTCTTTTGCCATGAATGATTATGGTTTTGAGTTGCTAAGTGATCAACCGATACCATTGGATGATGCAAATGCCTATGAATTATTTTCTCCTGAAAACCTGTTTACCGATATCCAACGAAGTGTAAACAGCACGGAGATGGCAAAAAGAAAATTTCGTGATATTGCTACCATTGGTGGATTGATCTTCCAGGGAATGCCGGGTGAAAGAAAGAAAGCAAGACACCTGCAGGCATCCGCTTCATTATTATTCAATGTATTTAATGAGTACGATCCCCATAATTTATTGCTCAGGCAATCGTACAACGAGGTTTTTGCGCAACAAATGGAAGAAACAAGATTGCGTGATATGCTAACGAGGATACAACGTTCAAAGATCATTGTGAGTTTTCCTGAACGTTATACTCCTTTCTGCTTTCCTATTAAAGTGGATAGCATGCGTGAAGACCTTTCATCAGAAAAACTGGAAGACCGGGTGAGGAAGATGCAGGCTCAACTTTTACAGTGAGGTAATTCTGGATGCTGGATACTAGATACTAGATACTAGATACTAGATGCTCAACCAGTATCAAGTATCCAGCATCAAGTATCCAGCATCAAGGATCCAGCATCAAGTATCCAGCATCAAGTATCCAGCATCAAGGATCCAGCATCAAGAATCCAGCATCAAGTATCCAGCATCCCGCAATCAATTCCCAGGAAACATTTAATTTAGCAGCCTTCTTATGAATGCCCTTGTAGCCTATACCATCAATGAAAATGATTTTGTGCTAAGTCCTGAAAGAGTGATGTTCTGGGAAAAACAAAAATCACTGATCATCGCCGACCTGCATATAGGTAAGACCGGCCATTTCAGAAAATCAGGGATACCTGTTCCGCAAAATGTTTTTAAAGAAGACCTGCAACGTCTTTTTTCCCAAATACTATACTTTAAAGCGGAGAGACTCATCATTGCCGGCGACCTTTCTCATAGTAAATCGAATAAGGAAATGGACCTGTTCAGAAAATGGCGCCAGGATCTGGAGGGATTGCAAATGGTGTTGGTAAATGGGAATCATGATATACTGGAGAAAAAATGGTAT